>JANYFS010000258.1 GCA_025359705.1 Deinococcales bacterium
AAATGGTACGTTTTATCTCGACAAAGCTCGAGGATGTTACCGTGATCACCAATGGTCTTAATATTGCCCTCGAGCTTGAGCGGCTTGCGAACTTGACCATTGTGGTAACGGGTGGTACACTGAGAACACTTCAACATTCGCTGGTAAATCCACTGGGCATGGAAATGCTTAAATACCTTCATCCCAACAAAGTATTTTTGGGTTGCAATGGAGTAAGTATATTGAGTGGAATCACCAACAGCAATTTACCCGAAGCGGAAATCAAACGTGAGGTGGTCAAAAGAGCAAAATGGGTGTATGTGCTGGCGGATCATAGCAAGTTGGGTCAAGTTCACCCTGCTACAATTGCTTCCTTGGATCAAGTAACCACCCTCATTAGCGATAATAAAGCTGACCCCGACGAAGTGCTTCTACTCAAACAAGCGGGCCTGAACCTTCAGCTTGTGTAGTTCATCCGAATTGTGATTTTTTGCAGCAATCTTGCAATAATCCTGTTTAAATTTGTAATCACCAACTGAGTAATACCAAACTCGAGGCAATACCCATCACGAAGTTGTTTCATGAATAAAGCTATTTCATGAAACTGTGTCCAAAAGCTGCATTAGGAGAATTTATGAAGAAATTGCTCACCCTCAGTATGATTGGCCTGGTTCTGGGTTCCACCGCACACGCCGCAGAATTCAAAGCACCCCCACTGGCCCAGTTCGCCCCCGAAGCAGGTAACTATACCCTCGAGGTGTGGTCATGGGTTCCTGGTTTGGCAGAAACAGCCAAGAAATTTGAAAAGCTCTACCCCAACATCAAAATCAAAGTCACCAACTTGGGCGGTGGCCCCAACACCTACACCAAACTGCTGACCAGCATCAAGGCGGGCAGTGGTGGCCCCGATGTGGCCCAAATCGAGTACGGCTTTTTGCCCTCGTTCATCGATACCGGCGGGCTGTCCGATTTGACCCCAATGGGTGTCAATAAGGTCAAAAACCTGTTCGTACCTTGGACTTGGGGTCAGGTTTCCCCCGATGGAAAAGGGGTTTATGCCATTCCTCAAGATTCTGGCCCCTTTGCCATGATCTACAACAAAGCCATTTTGGATAAATACAAAATCAAAGTCCCGACCACTTGGGATCAATACGCCGTAGCCGCCGAAAACCTGTACAAAGCCAGCAATGGTCAGGTGCAGTTGGGTAATTTCTATTCCACCTTTGCCCCGTGGTTTGTGGCTTTGGTCTGGGCCGATGGTGGACAATTGTTTAACCGCAACGGCGAGCAGTGGACCCAAACCCTGAATAGCCCCAATGCTAAAAAAGTTTTGGCCTACTGGGACGGTTTGATTAAGAAGGGCTACATTGGCACCTTACCTGCCTTTTCTGCCGACTATAACAATGCAGTGGGTGCGGGTAAAATTGCCAGCGCGATGGAAGCAGCTTGGGGGCCAAACGGCTACGTGGATAACCACAAAGATAAAATGTCGGGACAGTGGCGAGTAGCTGATTTGCCACAATGGAGCAAAGTGGGCAAAAAAGGCAGCGGCAACTGGGGCGGCAGCTCCAACGTAGTGATGAAGCAAAGCAAATACCCCAAAGCAGGTTTGCTGTTCTCGGTCTGGCTCAACTCGAGCCAAGAGGCAATTGAGGCCAACTGGGATATTTCTACACTCTTCACCGCTGCCAGCGCGGGTCTAACCTTGCCCAAGCTCAACGATACCACTACCACCACTTCCAAATTCTTTGGCGGTCAAAATGTAGTGGGTTTCTATGCCAAAGCCGCCAAAGCAGTGAATCCAGACTTCAAATGGGCACCGTGGTTCACCTTTTCCAACGACAACTTCAATAAGCAGCTCGATGCGATGGTTAAAGGCAAAATGACTTCCGATCAAGCACTGGACGCTTGGCAAGAAGAAAGTTTGAAATTTGCTCGCAACGAAGGCTATAACGTCAAATAAGCTCGAGGGATAAAGCCCCTCCGCTCGAGAGGAGTGGGGGGGCTTTGTTATTGGCATCGCCAGATATGGAGAAATTCTCATGACAGCCACAGTAAAAGCCTCGAGTGCCAAGGGTCTCAAATCTAGATCAAAAGGGCGGATGGGTTATGTTTTTATTGCCCCCTTTATGCTGGTATTTGCGACTTTCTATATTCTCCCCGTGCTATACGCAATTTATCTCAGCCTACTCACCAAAAAGCGTGGAGTATTGGGGGAAGTCCCTCATGACGTTTTTTCGGGTTTGGATAACTATATTCGGGCCTTTCAAGATAGTGATTTTGTTAAAAGCATCGGAAATGTCTTAATCTTTGGATTAGGTCAGATCCCGATTATGATTGGCTTGGCCCTAGTTCTGGCATTGGTTTTGGATCTTTATAAAGGAGCGGCTCTTAGATTTTTTAGAACCGCTTTTTACCTTCCCTACACCTTGCCCACCATCATCGCAGGTTTACTTTGGGGCTATATGTACTCGCCAAACCTTTCACCCTTCAACCAAATGTTTAAAAGTTGGGGCTGGAATACAGTAGACTTTTTTGGCCCGACCATGATTTATTTTTCGATTGGTAATATTGTGACTTGGACTTGGACGGGTTACAATATGGTGACGATGTACTCGAGCTTGCAAAATATCCCTCGAGATATTTATGAAGCCGCTACTATCGATGGGGCAACCAACCTGGATATTGCGCGGTTCATTAAAATCCCGCTGCTTCGTCCTACCATCGGCCTCACTTTTATTTTTTCGGTGATCGGCACCAGTCAAATTTTTTCAGAACCTTTTGTACTCAAACAAATTCAATACGTCCCCGACAACATCACGCCCAATCTGTATCTCTACCTTGCAGCCTCGAGAGATGGAAACTTTTCTTACGCCGCAGCGATGGCAATCATTATTGCCTTGATCACGTTTGGTTTTAGTTTGATCTTCTTGCGCTTTGCTAACTTTGGAGAACGCGAATGACCGTGATCAGTAGGCGTACCCAGAAAGATTCAAGCACTCCGCCATCAATTACTTTCCCCAAAGTCTTTATGATTTTGGCTTTGATTATATTTACGATCTACTGTCTACTTCCTTTGTGGTGGGTCATTACCAGTATGGGCAAAGATAACCCACAGCTCACCGAAACTTTTGGTTTGTGGTTCACTACTCCGTGGCACTTCTTCGAAAATTTGCAAACGTTATTTACAAAGGGAGATGGGATTTTTTCACGTTGGTTAGGCAATTCTTTTCTCTATGCGGGTTCGATTGCAGCATTATCCACCGCTATTTGTACGATGGGTGGTTATGGCTTCGCTAAATACAACTTTGTCGGCAAAGAGCAAATTTTTGCTACCATCTTGGGTACGATCATGGTTCCGTCCACTGCTTTGGTGTTACCGCTGTTCTTAATGATGATCAAGCTGGGAATGATCAATACCTACTGGGCAGTGATTATTCCCTCGATGATCAATCCTTTTGGGCTGTACTTGATGCGGGTATTTTGGACTTCCAGTTTCCCAGACGATCTCATTGAAGCAGCTCGAATCGATGGAGCCAGCGACTGGACAATTTTCTGGCGGGTGGGTTTGCCTTTGGTCAAAGGTGGTCTGGTAACAGTGGCACTGTTTAGTTTTGTGGGCGCATGGAATAATTTTTTCTT
>JANYFS010000265.1 GCA_025359705.1 Deinococcales bacterium
CGGTCTATACGTTTTATCTGCGTTTGAATTGAAGTGTTGAGCGGTCAGCTCGAGAAAGCGGTTTTAGGCTCGAGCCGCATCCAGACGAACTTTACTCTATTTAACTTTTCCAGCCTTCCAATCGTCCAGCAAAGTTTGGTAGGCAATGGTTTCGCCTTTCTCTTTTTCGTTAGCAAGTTTGGGGTAAGGTGCGCCGGGTTGGTCGAACCAGTATTGAGCAGTTTTTTCTGGGTTCATAATGGGGGCGCAGCGCTTCATACCCGCCCGCTCGAGCCGTGCCAAAACTTTGTCTTGGGCGGCTGCGAGGCTGTCCATGGCCTCTTGGGGAGTAACTTCGCCAGCGGCGGCTGGGGCAATGCTTTGCCACCAGAGTTGGGCCATTTTGGGATAGTCGGGGATGTTGGTGCCTGTGGGTGTCCAAGCGACCCGTGCAGGTGAGCGGTAGAACTCGATCAGACCGCCGTATTTGTTGGCATTTTTGGTGAAGTAGTCGCTGCGAATATCGCTATCGCGGATAAAGGTCAGCCCTACGATGCTCTTTTTCAGACTGGTGGTCTTGGAGGTTACAAACTGAGCATAAAGCCAAGCGGCGGCGGTATTTTTGGCAGGTGTACTTTTAAGCAGCGTCCAAGATCCCACATCTTGATAACCCAATTTGGTGCCTTCTCGCCAGTAAACACCGTGTGGGCTGGGAGCCATGCGCCATTTGGGTGTGCCGTCCGCATTCACCACAGGTAGTCCTGGCTTGACCATATCGGCAGTGAAAGCGGTGTACCAGAAAATCTGCTGGGCAATGCTGCCTTGCGCTGGCACTGGGCCAGACTCGGAGAAGGTCATACCGCCCGCTTCGGGGGGTGCGTAGGCTTTGAGCCAGTCCACATACTTGGTCAGCGCGTACACCGCAGCAGGGCCGTTGGTATCGCCCCCACGGGTCACGCTCGAGCCGACGGGATGACAGTTTTCCACCCGCACACCCCACTCGTCTACGGGCAAGCCGTTGGGAATGCCCTTGTCGCCGTTGCCTGCCATACTCAGCCAAGCATCGGTAAAGCGCCAACCCAAGCTGGGGTCTTTTTTGCCGTAATCCATGTGTCCATAGACCTTTTTACCGTCGATGGTTTTCACGTCGTTGGTGAAGAAATTGGCGATGTCTTCGTAGGCACTCCAGTTGACCGGAACCCCTAGTTCATAGCCGTATTTGGCCTTGAATTGGGCCTTCAGGTCGGGGCGTGCGAACCAGTCGGCACGGAACCAGTAGAGGTTAGCAAACTGCTGGTCAGGCAATTGGTACAGTTTTTTGTCGGGGCCAGTGGTGAAGCTGGTGCCGATAAAGTCTTTGAGGTCGAGCGTTGGCGAGGTGACTTTTTTACCCGCTCCAGCCATATAGTCGGTCAGGGGCAATACAAAATCGTTGCGAAAGTGCGTGCCAATCAAATCGGAATCGTTGATGTAGGCATCATAGATGGTTTTGCCCGATTGAAACTGGGTTTGCAGCTTCTCGATCACATCCCCCTCTTGAATGATGTCGTGTTTAATTTTGATGCCGGTAATTTCCTCGAAGGCTTTGGCTAAAACTTCGGACTCGTATTTGTGGGTGGTCAGGGTTTCGGAGGCCACCGTGATGGTCATGCCTTTGTAGGGTTTGGCAGCATTGATGAACCACTGCATTTCTTTCATCTGCTGGGCTTTGCTGAGGGTGGAGGGTTGGAACTCGGTGTTGACCCATTTGGTGGCTGCTGCCATTCCCGTCGTCTGGGCTTGGGCGGTTACGGCTGCGCCCATTGCCAGAGTCATTGCCAAAGTCATTGCACCGTTGATTAGCAAGCTGTTACGTACCAAATCTTTCTGTTGTTTGCTCATGTTGACTCTCCAAAACTGGCACACGATTCAGGCATTTCTGAGTGTATTTCCCACCGCACAACAGCTCAGAAACTGTGTTGACCTTCACCTATTCTGGGGTGTTGATCGCGGATGGAAGGTTGACCCGCGTACCCACAAAAGTTGTTCTAAACCATCACTCGAGCCTGAACCCCTCGAGCCTTCACCCCCAGCGCATGGCAATGCCAAACCACACCAACGAAATTCCCAAACCCACCAAGGCGCTAATATCCGTTATTCCCCACCAGGTCAAATTGATTGCTAGAAAGCCCAACATGGCAATGTAAAAACGGTCTCCACGGTCAGTTGGAATCGGTAAAAATCCTTTTCGCATGATCGGCGGCGAGCGCACATCCATCACGGTCAGCACCGCAATTGCCAAGATGATCAAGGCAATAAAAATCGCAGTGGGTAGTGTCCAAGCCATCCATCCCATTTCAGTTCCTCCTTTTTGTGGTTTTTAAACATGTGGTTAGACGTGTGGTGATGTGGCTCGAGTGCAAAAGGTCTGGCTCGAGTGGCTCGAGGTGTGAAAGGGAGTTTGCTCGAGGGAAAGGCATCACACCCGTCCCATTGCAAAGCCTTTGGCGATGTAATTGCGAACAAACCAGATCACCAGCGCACCCGGAATGATGGTCAACACACCCGCCGCCGACAACAAACCCCAATCCATCCCCGAGGCACTAACCGTGCGGGTCATCACGGCTGCAATGGGTTTGGCATTGACACTGGTCAGGGTGCGGGCCAGTAGCAGCTCGATCCAACTGAACATGAAGCAGAAAAACGCGGTGACTCCAATGCCACTTCTGACCAGTGGAATAAACACTCGAAAGAAAAACCGTCCAAAGCTGTAGCCGTCGATGTAGGCCGTTTCGTCGATTTCTTTGGGAACCCCGCTGATAAACCCCTCGAGAATCCATACCGATAACGGGACATTGAAGAGTAAGTGGGCCAAGGCCACGCCAATGTGGGTATCGAACAGGCCCACACTTTGGTAAAGCTGGAAGAAGGGCAACAAAAATACGGCGGGCGGGGCCATGCGGTTGGTCAGCAACCAGAAAAACAGGTGCTTGTCGCCTTGAAAGCTATACCTCGAGAAAGCGTAGGCGGCGGGTAAGGCGATCACCAAAGAAATTACGGTGTTTAGGCCCACATAGGTCAAGGAATTGAGGTAGCCCGAATACCACGCGGCATTGGTAAAAATCTCGTGGTAATGCTCGAGGGTGAGGGTTTTGGGCCAGAGGCTAAAGCCCGCCAAGATCTCATCGTTGGTTTTGAGGCTCATGCTGATCATCCAGTAGATCGGTAGCAGCAGCAAGATAAAATAGGCAGGCAGCAAGACACTTCCTATACGGAACTTTGGGCGCAGCGGACGCGATTGGGTGGTGCTGGGTTGAACCAGAGCTTGTTTCATTGGGCGACCTGCTTGCTGGCATTGGGGTTGGAATTGCGCTGGATAATGGTGTACAGCACAAAGCTAACCACCTGAATAATCAAGAAATAAATCAAACTGAAGGCAGCGGCTGGCCCCAGATCGAATTGGCCCACAGCCAACTTGGTCAGGTAAATCGACAAAAAGGTGGTGGCATTGCCTGGCCCACCGCCCGTTAGCACAAAGGGTTCGGTGTAGATCATGAAGCTGTCCATAAAGCGCAACAGCAGCCCAATCATCAGCACCCCACTCAGTTTGGGGAATTGGATAAAGCGGAACACTGCCCAAGCTTTGGCTCCATCGATTTTGGCAGCTTGGTAATAGCCTTCTGGGATGGAGCGCAAGCCTGCGTAGCACAGCAAGGCTACCAAAGGTGTCCAGTGCCAGACATCCATCAGGATTACGGTCAGCCAAGCGTGCAGCGGGTTGGTGGCGTAGTTATAATTGATTCCCAAACTGGCTAGGAAATGCCCACCCAGACCAATGTCCGCCCGTCCAAAAATTTGCCAGATGGTACCCACCACATTGAACGGAACCAGTAGCGGTAGTGCGATCAAAACTAGGGTCAGCGAAGCCTTCCAGCCTTTGGCGGGCATCGAAAGTGCGATCAAGATCCCCAGTGGAATCTCAATCGCCAAAACCACCAACGTAAACAGAATTTGGCGCAGGAAAGCACCGTGAAGATCGGGGTCTCGCAGCACTTCCTTGAACCAATCCAGGCCCACAAAGACCTTCTGATCTGGCCCGATGATGTCTTGCACCGAATAGTTGATCACGGTCATCAGCGGGATAATCGCGCTGAAGGCCACCGAAATCACCACCGGCAGCACCAAAAACCAAGCTTTGTTGTTGCGGGTCTTGATCATATAAATCTCCGTAGTTGTGCTGTACTGGTATTTCTGCTGGTGTTATTGTTGGTATTGCGGTCACGATCTTGAAAAGAGTAGGGGTTCACCGCACAATCCTCGAGTCTGCATACAGCTTGGTTTGACCCGTTAAAAAGTTCAGGAAACCTGGCCCAGTCACCACTCGAGCGTCTTCAGGAAGTTTGGCCCGCAGGGTGTGCGCTCCAAGCGTTGCAGTGACAATTTTGTAGGTTCCCAGATCGTCCACTCGAGTGATGGTGGCAGGTAAATTCCGTGAGGAAGCCCCCTCGAGGGTATTGCTGCATCCCAAAAACTCGGGGCGAATGCCAATGGTCAAGTCACTTTGGGCATTGACTTGCTCGAGCAGATGGGCATCTACAGGCAACGACAGATTGCCAATTTGCACCCCATCTGGATTGCCAGGCTCGAGGGTGCAGGGCAGTAAATTCATGCCCGGGCTGCCAATAAAGTAGCCCACAAAAGTATGCTCGGGTTCCTCGAACAGCGCCTGCGGAGTGCCTGCTTGCATCACCGCGCCGTCATACATCAGCACCACTTGGTCGGCAAAGGTCAGTGCCTCGACTTGATCGTGGGTCACATAGATTAGGCTCAGTTTGAGTTCGTTGTGGATCTGTTTGAGCTTGCTGCGAAGCTGCCATTTCATATGTGGGTCGATCACGGTTAGCGGCTCATCGAACAAAATCGCTGCCACATCTTTGCGAACCAAGCCCCGCCCCAAAGAAATCTTTTGCTTCATATCGGCGGATAAGCCTCGAGCGCGGTTTTTGAGATCACTGGTCAGCTCGAGCAGTTCAGCAATATGTGCTACCCTCGAGCGGACTTCGGGTTCGGGAATGCGGCGGTTTCGCAGTGGAAAAGCTAAATTGTCATGCACCGTCATGGTGTCGTAGATCACGGGGAATTGGAACACCTGGGCAATGTTCCGCGCTTCGGTGGGTAAATCGGTGACATCCCGACCATCAAACAGCACCCGACCATGTGAGGGTCGCAGCAGGCCCGAAATGATGTTGAGCAGTGTGGTTTTACCGCATCCAGAGGGGCCAAGCAGTGCGTAGGCTCCGCCATCTTGCCAGGTCATGGTCATGGGCCGCAAGGCATAGTCTTCGGGTTTTTGTGGGTTGGGACGGTAGGCATGGGCCAAACCATCGAGTTCGATGCGGGCCATCAGGCGCTCCTGCCCATGTGATTTGAGTTGCTGTTGCTGTTGGGATTGCTGTTGGTATTCAGGTAAGACCCGCTTTGTTGGGGTGCAGCCACCAAACTTCCAGACGAATCGAAGGCAAAAAACCTTTGTGGATCAATAAAAAGACTGATTTGCCGACCTAGCTCTACGGTGTGAATCCCGGGTAGTTGGGCCACCAGATGAATTGGCATTCCTGCGGTGTTCAGGCTCGAGTGGAGGTAGGTTTCCGAACCCGAAAGCTCCGCCAGATTGAGTCTCATCTCGAGATGTAGATCCTCTGGGTGGGTTCTTTTCACCCCTACATGGTTGGCCCGAACTCCTAACTGGTAGGTGCCGTTCAAACCTGCCATATGGGGCGGCAAAACAAATTCCACACCACTGAGCAAATGCCCCCGCCCCGCTCCAAGGCGGCCCTCGAGCAGATTAATCGGGGGATCACTAAATACCTGCCCCACTCGCACACTGTTGGGAAAGTGATATACCTCGAGCGCACTTCCGGTTTGCAACAAGCGCCCCTCGCTCAAAACCGCAACTTGCCCGCCCAAGGTCAGTGCCTCGAAGGGTTCGGTGGTGCTGTAGACCACCACCGCGTCGCGCCGAGCAAAAATTTCACGCATTTCGGCCCGCAGCTCTTCGCGCAGTTTGTAGTCCAAATTGACCAACGGTTCATCGAACAGCAGCAAACCCGCTTCTTTGACCAAGGCCCGTGCGATGGCAACCCGCTGTTGCTGCCCGCCCGAAAGCTCGTTGGGTAGCCGCTTTAACATTGGCTCGAGGTGCATGAGGGTGGCAACCGACATCACTTTTTCGCGGATGGTTTGGGCCGATAAACCCGCCAAGTGCAGCGGCGAGGCGATGTTCTCGAAGACATTAAAGCTGGGATAATTGACGAACTGCTGGTATACAAAAGCTACCGAACGCTTTTGCACGCTCACTTGGGTGACATCCTTGCCATCCACCAAAATGCGACCCTTGGTGGGCTTGTCTAAACCTGCCATCAAGCGCATCAGCGAGGTTTTACCCGCCAAAGTGGGGCCAAGCAACACATTCAGGCCCGGCTGCAAGGTCAACGACATGGGGTAGAGATGGGTTTCTGCGCCCACCTGCTTAACCACATTTTCCAAAGTAAGGTTCATCGCTCGAGGTACAAGCCATGTGTGAATGAACGGTGCGACATGATTCTCCTTAGATTAAAAACTCAGACTCAAAACTCAGACTCAAAACGTAAGCCCAGTCCAACTAGTTGTGCTTTTTTTCCCAAGATCTCCTAAACGCGGAAAAATTAAGAAAAATTAAACATCAAAGCGGACTGCCGAACTGCTTCCACTGAAACAATTCAACTGAGGTGCTATTTGCGTGAACAAATGATACAGTTAAATGCACGTATGTTCAAGCCCCCCTCAGTTTTTCTATTTTTGGCTAGATTTCGGCTAGATTTTGGCTAGATTTTAGCTTGGTCTAGGTTTTGGTTGTGGCCTGTTCCACTCGAGCCTGTCTGTACTTTCCCACCGTTCTGGCGAGCTTTGACCATCGTTTCCCATCGTTTCCCAATTGCCCCTCGAGGTACTACCCATGACTTTCTATAGTTGCCAGCCCACCCCACAGACCCTATGCTGAGCTTGATCCAATGACCGTAGATAGCCCAAACCTTGAAAATCTTCGCCAGTCGCACACCCTTTCACTTCAGGCGGTGCAAGTGGCCCGCCTCTACTACGAGCAAGGTCTGACCACCAACGACATTGCCCTCGAGCTAAAATTGTCGCGTCCCAAAGTCTCGAGGCTGCTGTCCCACGCTCGTAAAAGTGGCTTGGTGGAAATCCGCATTCATGATCCAGAAGGCGAAGCGATGGGTCTCGAGGCGCGGCTGCAAGCCCGCTACCCCTTTTTGCAAGCCCAAGTGGTTAGTGTGCCGCTGGGCAGCAGTGAAAGTGTCTGGATCGAGCGAACCGCCACCGCCGCCGCCAATTTGCTAACTACCCTGCTGCGTCCTGGCTTTCGGGTGGGGCTGGCTTGGGGCAATACCATGAGTGCAGTCAGCCGTGTACTCGTTCCCAAGGCCGTGGCGGACGTGATTTTTGTACAGCTCAATGGCTCTGCCAACGCTGCCGATTTTGTCAGTGGGTTTGTGACCGAAACGATTTTGCGCTTTGCTCGCAATTTTTCCGCCAAGGCCCAAATGTTTCCGGTACCGACCTTTTTTGATGATCCTGTCACCAAGCAAGCCATGTGGCGCGAGCGCAGTGTGCGCCACGTCCTCGAGCTGCAAGAACATGCCGATATCCTGATGTATTCGGTGGGTAGCCACACTGCACACACGCCCAGCCATGTTTATACCGCTGGTTATTTGTCCCCCAGCGATCTGAGTGTGCTGAGCGACGAAGGAACCGTCGGTGACATTGCCACAGTATTTTTTAGGGCCGACGGCAGTCATCAGGGGCTTTCGTTGAATGCACGGGCCAGTGGCCCCGATTTGGGTTTGATGCAGCGGGTTAAAGAATCGATTTGTGTAGTCAGTGGTTTGGGTAAGGCTGCGGCACTGCACGCCGCTTTGCAGGGCCAATTGATGCACCGCCTGATTGTGGACGAAGTAACCGCGCAGGCGGTACTCGAGCTGGATTTGGAAGGGGTGTAAAGCGCTTAAACCCCTTCCCTCGCATGTTCCAGCGCGGCCTCGATCAGTTGGGTCACATGTGCATCCAGGGGGCGGTAATAGTTCACCCGTCCTTCTTTGCGGCCCGTTACCAACCGTGCTTCTCGGAGCATCCGCAGTTGGTGACTGGTCGCGGATTCGCTTTGCCCAATGGTTGCCGCCAAATCGCCTACACAGAGTTCCCCGCTCGAGAGGGCCAACAGCAATTTGAGCCGCGTGGGATCGGCAACCGCCTTGAGCAGTTGCACCGCACGCTCGAGGGTATCGGTTTTGGGAAGTACCGCACTGGCCCGCGCCACCGCCTCGGGATGGATGCAACATTTCAGGGTTTCTGGCTCGAGTGGATTTAGGGTATTTTGATTCATAGGTTTGATCCCTTGGGTTTCCAAGTCAGCAGGCGCAGAGCATTGATCGTTACCAAAACGGTAGCCCCTGTATCCGCCAAAATTGCGGGCCACAAGCCCGTTAGACCCAGCAAAGTGGTGACTAAAAAGAAAACCTTGAGGCCCAAAGCCACCACAATATTTTGGTAGATGTTGTTCAGGGTTGCCTGCGACAACTGTATGGCCTCGACCACGCCGACCACTTGGCTTTTGAGCAGCGCAGCGTCGGCAGTCTCGAGGGCCACATCGGTTCCGCCGCCCATCGCAATGCCCACATCCGCCAGCGCCAAAGCAGGTGCGTCGTTGATTCCGTCGCCCACCATCGCCACCAAACCGCGTTGTTTGAGAAGTCGAATCCGCTCGAGCTTGTCTTGGGGCAGCAAATCCGCTTCCACCTCGATGCCCAAAATCGTTCCGATTGCTGTACCCGTGCGGGCATTGTCCCCCGTTAGCATCACGGTTTGGATTTTCATTTCTTTGAGCTGGGCCAAAGCACTTTTGGCATCCGCCCTTGGCTCATCCCGAATCGCCAACAAACCCAAAGCACGGTTCCCCTCGAGCAGTACTACCACGGTTTGACCCTGCTGCTCGAGTGCTGCAATTTGGTTCTGAACAGCGTCAGAAAGAGTTGCACCCTCGAGGGCATAACGGGGCGAACCCACACTGAGACTGCGCCCCTCGAGCGTGGCAGTCACCGCTTTGCCTTGAATCGCCAAGGCATCCGAAACGCTGGGTAGCTTGAGCTGGTCTTGTTTGGCACGTTCGAGGATGGCATGGGCCAGCGGGTGGCTCGAGCCAGATTCTACAGCGGCAGCAAGGCGCAACACATCAGACTGGGTTCCCAGAAAAGCCACAATTTGGGTCACTTTGGGTTGCCCTGCGGTTAGGGTTCCGGTTTTGTCGAAAGCTACGGTTTTGATTTTGCCCAACGTCTCGAGGGCCGCGCCGCCCTTGATCAAGACCCCACGCCGCGCACCGCTGGACAGCCCCGAGGTGATGGCAGCGGGAACCGAAATCAGCAGCGCACAAGGGCAGCCGATCAGCAACAAAGCCAAGCCTTTATAAATCCATTCGTGCCATGCCCCGCCCATCAAGAGCGGCGGAACCACCATAACCAATCCAGAAATCAGCATCACAATCGGGGTATAGACCCTCGAGAAGCGGTCAATTAGGCGGGCAGTGGGGGCTTTGCTGGATTCGGCTTCTTCGACCAGTTTGATGATGCGGCTAATGGTGTTGTCCGAAGTGGGGCGCTCGATCCGCACGGTCAAAACCCCG
>JANYFS010000274.1 GCA_025359705.1 Deinococcales bacterium
CACCTTGTGCACCATTTTGCCACTCTATCCAGTAGTTTTGGGAATTCTTTTTAGAACCCCCTCGAGCCGCATTGATCTGTTGGATCAAAATTTGTTGACTCTGCGCCAATTCTTGGGTATAGATATAACGGAAATAGACGGGAGCGGCAAGTGCAGCTACGATACCAATAATCGCAATAACAATAAGTATCTCGATTAAGGTGAATCCCGACTCTCTACGTTTCATGGAGGTCACCTATTACCCAAAGCATTATCCGCACGAAGCAATTCGGTAATAAGACCCGATCCACGTAAGGGTAAGGCATCTGCTGCACGGCGGTCATAGTTGATATGCAAACCAACCCAGCCATCTTTGTTATTGTTGCTGCTCCAACGTTGCTTATTACCGTTACTATTGGTAATAGCATTACTACCAGGCTTAATAGTTCCATCAGGAGCATCACCTGCGGCAAAAAGACCCATGTCGGAGGCGACTACTGCTCCATTGATGGTTAAACGACCAGCAATTACAGATCGCTTTCCGACTTTCCCACCCGTATTATATCCATCTTGATTCACATTGGTGTTACCCCGCGCAAGGGCAAATACAGAGTTAGCAGAATACAAAATGGCATCCACTTGGAGTGGTTTAGTACGGCTTGTATCCCAAGGATCTTTAGAAGTGGCATTTGGAGCACCAAAGGCTCGGTCAGGATTGTTTTCTACGTTATTGATCCATTGCTGCTTGATAAATGATTCGGAAACCCAATCACCTGTGGGAGACAGGCTAGTATAAACCCATTGGGGATTGGCAAGTTGTGTGAATGATCCAGTAGAATATCTATCAATAAGTTCTGCGGTAGGACTGGTTGTTCGAAAGGCAGGATCTATAGATCGAAATTTATAGTAACGAGGCAGATATTGAGGATCGGTACCCACAGCAGTGGAGAAAACTTGTTCTTCTCTATTGTAATTAGCGAGTTCTGTTGCTACAAAACTAACGGGCACATCATCTCCCGTGTTAGAAAGACTTCCACCAATACTTCTAAACCAACTGCCCATATAAGTAGGGTCAGTAAAAGGTACTACAGGCCCAACTTTCATCTGTAGTCCACCAGGGTTTGTGAGATTTGGGAAAAAAGCGTTGGTGGGAAAAAGTTTTTTAGTAGAAGGTTCAATATAAGATGCGTTTAACAAATCGGATTTGGTGGCACCTTGGGTAGATAAATAATCGCCGATCAGGATATTACCACCCGCCGCAAGTACAAGACGAGGGATGGTATCTGCGTGGGCATAATCACATGTCCCACCACAGTCATACTCGAGATCACCTACGATATATATGTTACCTCGAGCAAAGATTTTACCACCAGGCCCATTTGTTGGATCAGAGGTACGTATCTTGCCCGAAATAATTACATCTCCATCTACATATACTGAACCAGATACAGTCAAAGGATTCGCGGCAGTTCCACTTAAAATCATGCTCCCACGCACACCATGTTTGGCAGTCAACTTGGCATTAAGTGCTGGAGTACCTGGGGCATAGGTGTTAAATTCTACATCGGAAAAAGTGTATGGAATAGCGCTATTGGTAACAGTATAAGGAATAATATTTTTAAACACAGTAGCTCCAGCGTCATTTACATAAGTTTTTGTAGTAGGGATCGAAGTACCTGGTTCCCAATCATTATTGGTACTCGAAAGTAAATATACTTGCTTAGTACCGCCTAATAGTTTGCCGTAAACCCCTTCGTCAACTACTGTCTCGAGAATGGCTTGGGTCCATTCATCATTATCTACCGCTCTGTTTTGATTGGTATCATAGATAGGTAGGGGGAAGTCCGAAACCAACTCTCCATCAACCCCGCCAGTGAGTGGATAGTTGAGATACATATTTTGAGGTGCAGAACAACCAAGATTGCAGTCTTGGGGAGCGGCAGCAACAGGTGTTGCTCCAATCAATTTATTATATTTTTCGGGAATACTGCTATCTCGTCTGAAGAATTGCAATTGTCCTTCTGAAGTCAACTGGGTTCCCGAAATAAGATTTTGATTTTGATCTTTGAAGGTACCCCGACTGTAAAAGGTTCCACCGATCAAGGTATCGGGTGCATCCCACATGCCACTAGTATAGGATACACGCATATCCGTTTGACGAAGAGAAGCAATTTTCACTATTGGAGTTTGATCCAGAAGACCTATATTATTTGTTCCGCTCGAGGCGTATTGTGTTTCCATATTCATAATCTTGGTATGGCACAAGCTACAGTTAATTTGGTTACTGAGAAGTGCGTAGTCTAAACCCGCAAAACGAGGGGCTACTACTAAATTGCGAGTAACCACTCGAGTGGTGGCTTGGGTGTTGAGTGTACCTTGTATAACATCTCGGTGGGTTCCAACGGATTCTACTTGCAAAATCGT
>JANYFS010000292.1 GCA_025359705.1 Deinococcales bacterium
CGCAGTATCGTTTTCGGGTCACTTTTCGAGGTCTGCCCATCCTCAAATTTTGCATCCTCCAGACCGTTTCGCGTAAGTCCTAAGAGATTGACTCAAGAATTCAAGAACACCTAAACTTATGATTGTTTACTTATATTAAAACACTCGAGCGAATCCTATCAAAAATATGCTCGAGAAGTTGTGCTTCACCCTCGAGGGTAATAGAGATTTGGGCTTCTTTAATCGGTTTCTTTGCGTAGCTCGAGTAGAATCTGCTGGAGTAAAATCTGCTCGAGTGCATATGCAAAAATTATGCATAAATAACGGAAACCCTCGAGCCAAACCCACTTAAACCTTTTTGTTTACCCGCTCCAGAAAAGATAAAATCACCTTGACGCGCTCGAGGGTGGTGTGTTAATCTGTATAAAGTTGCGGATTTAAGCATAACCGCTCACCCAAAAAAAATATGAACCCTTTCACCTGCCGACGCTAAAACTCAAGATCTGCTCCGAAATATTTTTGAAATATTTGGAGACGGACAACAGTTTTGACGTGGGTGTTTTATGCTGTTTCAGCAAATCAACAACGTTAAGGAACTCGAGGGAATCAAACTCGAGCAAGAAAACAAGAAAACAAGAAAACAGGAGAACCTAATGTCTAAGAAAAAAATTGTACTGGCTTACAGCGGTGGACTGGATACCTCGATCATTTTGAAGTGGCTGCAAACCGAGCAAGACTATGAAGTGGTGGCCTTTACCGCCGATATTGGGCAAGGCGACGAAGTGGAAGAGGCTCGAGTTAAAGCCCTCAAGACGGGCGCGGTGGCGGCTTACGCTCTGGATTTGCGCGAAGAATTTGTTACCGATTTTGTGTACCCGATGATGCGCTCGAGCTGTGTGTATGAGGGCTATTACCTGCTGGGAACCAGCATTGCGCGGCCCCTCATTGCCAAGCATATGGTGGAAATTGCCGAAAAAGAAGGCGCTGTGGCGATTTCGCACGGGGCAACGGGCAAAGGCAACGATCAGGTGCGTTTCGAGCTGACTGCCTACGCCCTGCGCCCAGACATCAAAACCGTGGCTCCGTGGCGCGAGTGGAGCTTTAAGGGCCGCGCCGACCTCGAGGCGTTTGCGCTCGAGCATGGCATTCCTGTACCCACCACCGCCAAAGACCCCTGGAGTACCGATGCCAACCTGCTGCATATCAGCTATGAAGGCGGCGTACTGGAAGACCCCTGGAACGAGCCACCCAGCCACATGTTTAAATGGACCACCAACCCCGAAAATGCCCCCGACGAGGCCGAATATGTGGAAGTGGAATTTGAGGCGGGCAATCCTGTAGCCATCAATGGGGAAAAACTCAGCCCTGCTACATTGCTCGAGCGGGCCAACACGATTGCAGGCCGCCACGGGGTAGGCCGTTTGGATTTGGTGGAAAACCGCTTTGTGGGTATGAAGTCTCGAGGGGTGTACGAAACACCAGGCGGAACCTTGCTGTACCACGCCCGCCGTGCGGTGGAATCTTTGACCCTAGACCGCGAAGTGCTGCACCAGCGCGACCAACTAGCTCCCAAATACGCCGAACTGGTCTACAACGGGTTTTGGTATGCCCCAGAGCGCGAAGCCCTGCAAGTCTATTTCGACCATGTGGCCTCGAGCGTGACCGGTACGGCCCGTTTGAAACTGTATAAAGGCAGTGCCACCGTGGTGGGGCGCAAGTCGCCCTTTAGTTTGTACGACAAAGAATTGGTCACTTTTGAGGCCGATAATGTGTACAACCAAGCCGATGCAGGGGCGTTTATTAAGTTGAATGCGTTGCGTTTGCGGGTGCGGGCGAAGGCTGAGGCGAAGCGGAAAGGGTGAGTCGCTTCGCTCGAGGGTAAGAGGGCGGGAAAAAGATCAACGAAAAACGAACCACGAACAACCCAACCCCAACCCGCTATGATGAAGACACTAACTATGTCTCAAGAAACCCTCTCCGAATACCTTTTACCCTACTGGGTGCGTTTGGCTGAACTCGAGGATGCCGATTTGATCGGTTCTCTGATTCGTAAGGCTTGGGCGGGAATTGTTGCGCCCGAAGACCCTGGACACCGCCTGGCAGGGGGAAAAATAAAGGATCGGCTCGAGCGGGGTGGGGGTTTTATCCTCGAGCGGGAGAATGTTCCGATTGCGACCTTGCAATTTTTACCTTTGGATGAAAGCCCGTTTATTTGGGAGCTGGTGGGCATTGCGGTGATTCCCGAGCATCGGGGCCAACGCATGATTGACCGTCTAATGGAATCCCTCGAGATGCACGCCCGTTCGCTGAAGGTGCGCGAGTTGCGCTTAGCGGTGCGTTCCGATAAACAAGCCCCCGATTTGTTAAAGATATTTGAACGTTACCGTTACCGTGTGGATTTGCAAGTGCGTTCTTTAAATGCCGATCCACGCAGTGCGCCGCCTATTGTGATGCGGAAGATGTTGCAGTATTAGTTTGTTTCGTTATTTGTTGTTCGTTATTCGTTATTCGTATAAGGATTAGACCCTCGAGAGGATTATCTTTTCGGCATGTTGGGCGCATTATGATGCGTCCCTACAAAAGACGTTTCTTTTTAATCTCTTTCTCGCCCTCTTGCCCTCAAGCGAAGCGATGCTCTCCCTCTTAGAACCCTCGAGGTGACAACAATGCAAAACCCCTACACCCTTAAACCCTCGAGCGCAGATGATGCGGAGTTATTTTCATCACTGATTCGGGCATTTTGGAAAGATTCGGTTCCACCAGAAGCGTCAGGACACCGCATTACTGGAGCAGAGATTATGACTCGGCTCGAGCAGGGGGGTGGGTTCTTTTTGCTGGATGGGGAAAAATATATGGGTACGGTGTATTACTCTAACCAAGGTTTACCACCCAAAATCTGGGAAGTGATGGGCGTGGGGCTGGATCATGCTTATCGGGGGCGGGGGTTATCTAGTGTGCTGATGCAAGCAGTGGAACAAGAAGCCTTGGCTCGAGGGATTCTCGAATTACGTTTGGGTGTAAGGGTGGATCATTCTACCGATAAAAAAGTGGCAATCTATCAGCGGGAAGGCTATGAAATAGATCCCACCCTCGAGTACAGCCATGCCAACCCTTTAACTAAACCACCTGTGGTTATGAAAAAGGTGCTAATCAAATAAGAGGGTAAGAGGGTAAGAACAAGCTCGAGTCATTAAAAAAACGAATAGTGAATAACGAAAAACCAAAAACCGAAAAACCGAAAAATGGAGAACGAACACATGACCAACCAATCGATACCAAAAAAACTCTGGGGCGGACGTTTTGCCCAAGCCACCGATGGACTGGTCGAGCAATTTAACGGCTCGGTGGGTTTCGATCAGCGCCTTGCCGAACAGGATATTCAGGGCAGTCTGGCCCATGTTGCCATGCTGGGACAGCAAAACATCCTCTCGAGCGAAGAAGTTTTGCAGATTCAAGCGGGCCTAAACGACATTTTGAACGACATTCGCGCAGGAAACTTTGAATGGAGTCTCGCCCTCGAGGATGTGCATATGAACGTGGAATCGCGCCTGCGAGACCGCATCGGCCCCGTGGCAGGCAAGCTGCACACCGCCCGCTCGAGGAATGATCAGGTGGCTACCGACTTTCGGTTGTTTGTCAAAGATGCCACCCTCGAGCTGGCC
>JANYFS010000428.1 GCA_025359705.1 Deinococcales bacterium
AATGGATATTTTTAACGCGCTAACCGTTGAAGGACATCATCATTTTGAAACGACCCCAGAAGCGATTACACATGCGTGGAGTCACGTACAGCGCTCAAAGTCATATGTTGCACCCCATGAAAACAGTTGATCGCATTCGGAGTTTTAACGCATAACCCATAACCCAATTTGCATAAACATACCCAAACCCTGCATAAAAATGTTGACTCGAGACCCCCTTCTCGTGCTATTATTTTCGGTTGGAAGCTCTGGCTTTGCAGACCCGCTCGAGACCGCTCGAGGGAGCGCAACAGCAAGCACAGACGCACAGGAGACCTAAAAAATGCCTGCACGTAAAGACCTTAAAAAGATTCTGATTCTGGGCAGTGGCCCAATCCAAATTGGACAGGCCGCCGAGTTTGATTATTCGGGAACCCAAGCCCTTAAAGCCCTGAAAAAAGAGGGCTATACCGTGATTTTGGTCAATAGCAACCCTGCCACGATCATGACCGATCCCGAATTGGCAGACGCGACCTATATCGAGCCGCTGACTGTGGAATTTGTGCGCCGTGTGATCGAAAAAGAGCGCCCAGATGCTTTGCTGCCCACCTTGGGCGGACAGACCGCGCTGAATTTGGCAATGGAACTGCATGAAAACGGTACCCTCGAGGAGCTAAACGTCGAATTGATTGGCGCGGGTGTCACAGCCATCAGAAAAGGCGAAGACCGCGAGCTGTTTCAAGCTGCCATGCATAAAATTGGGGTGGAAACCTGCAAAGGTAAAATGGTGCATAGCCTCGAGGAAGCGCTCGAGTTTCAAAAGGAAATCGGCTTGCCCGCAGTGCTGCGCCCCAGCTTTACCTTGGGTGGCACGGGCGGGGGCATCGCCTATACCCTCGAGGAGTTTGAGGAGATTGTAAAGGGCGGCCTGCACGACTCGCCTGTGCATAGCATTTTGGTTGAGGAAAGCATTTTGGGTTGGAAAGAATACGAACTCGAGGTGATGCGCGACAACAACGACACCGTGGTGATCATCACCGGCATCGAGAACTTTGACCCGATGGGGGTTCACACCGGCGACAGCATCACGGTTGCGCCCTGCCAAACCCTTTCCGATGTGGAATACCAAAACCTGCGCGATGCCAGCATCAAAATCATTCGGGAAATTGGGGTGGATACCGGCGGCAGCAACATTCAGTTTTCGGTCAATCCCGACGATGGTCGGGTGATTGTGATCGAAATGAACCCTCGAGTGTCGCGGTCTTCGGCACTGGCAAGTAAGGCCACGGGCTTTCCCATTGCCAAAATTGCCGCACTGCTGGCAGTGGGCTACCGCCTCGAGGAAATCCCCAACGACATCACTCGAGTGACCCCCGCCGCCTTCGAGCCGACCATCGACTATGTGGTCTCCAAAATCCCCCGCTTTGCCTTCGAGAAATTCCCTGGAACCTTTGACATGTTGGGAACCCAAATGCGCTCGGTGGGCGAAGTGATGGCGATTGGGCGCACCTTTAAAGAGTCCATCCAAAAGGCCCTGCGCTCGGTGGAAGCCGATGTGCGCGGTGGTTTTGAAAGCATGACCGTAGAGGAATTGCGGGCCAAGCTGTACCCCAACTTCAAACGGATTGGCGCAGTCATCGAGCTGCTGCGGCGCGGCGAAACCGTAGAACAACTGTTCGAGGCCACCCGCATCGATACCTGGTTCCTCGAGCAGCTCAAAGAAATCACCGATGCCGAACAAGAACTGCTCGAGCTGGGGCCAATTAGCACTTGGAAATACGAATACTGGCGCGAGATCAAGCGTTTGGGTTTTTCGGATATTCGCATTGGCGAAATCGTGGGCTTGAGCGAACTCGAGGTGCGAGCGCTTCGCAAGGCTGCCAAAGCTACCCCCGTCTACAAAACGGTGGACACCTGCGCTGCCGAATTCGAGGCACACACTCCGTATCACTACAGCACCTACGAATGGGAAGATGAAGTCCGCCACACCGACAAGCCCAAAGTGGTGATTTTGGGTTCGGGGCCAAACCGCATTGGGCAAGGCGTGGAGTTTGACTATGCCACGGTTCACGCGGTCTGGGCGTTGCAAGAAGCGGGTTTCGAGACCATCATGGTTAATAGCAACCCCGAAACGGTCAGCACCGACTATGACACCGCAGACCGCTTGTACTTCGAGCCACTGACTTTTGAAGATGTGATGAACATTGTGGAACACGAAAACCCCATTGGGGTGATCGTGCAGTTGGGCGGTCAGACTCCGCTGAAACTGGCGGCGGGACTGAAGGCAGCGGGGGCCATCATCATTGGTACCTCGCCCGAAACCATCCACCAGGCCGAAGATCGGGCCAGTTTCAATGCCCTATGCGAGCGCCTGAATATCGCTCAGCCCAAAGGTTTGGTGGCGGCAACCCCACAAGAAGCCTACCTGCACGCCGAAAAACTGGGTTTCCCACTGATGGCGCGGCCTTCTTACGTCTTGGGCGGGCGAGCCATGCGAACGGTTTATAGCACCTCCGAACTCAAAACCTATCTCGAGGAGGTCTACGCCGAGGTGGAAGGGCAACCCAGCATTTTGCTGGATCAATTCCTCGAGGGGGCGCTCGAGCTGGATGTGGACGTGCTGTGCGACGGCACAGTGGCAGTGGTGGCGGGCATCATGGAGCATATCGAGGCGGCGGGGGTTCACTCGGGCGATTCGGCTTGCATCATCCCCACGGTTCACCTGAGTGCAGAGCTGGCAGCGCAGGTCAAAAGCATCTCCGAACGCTTGGCTCTCGAGTTGGGTGTATTGGGCTTGATGAATGTGCAGTTTGCCATTAAAAACAACATTCCCTATATCCTCGAGGCGAACCCTCGAGCCTCCCGCACGGTGCCCTACGTCTCCAAAGCCATTGGACACCCCTTGGCAAAGTACGCCGCTCGCATTGCAGTGGGCCACACCCTCGAGCAGATTGGTTTCCTCGAGACTCCTGTTCCTGCCATGTACAGCGTCAAAGAAGTCCACTTGCCCTTCCTGAAGTTCAAGGGAGTATTGCCCATTCTTGGCCCAGAGATGAAATCCACAGGCGAAAGCATGGGCATCGATGCCGACCCTTATTTGGCCTACTACCGCGCTCAATTTGGAGTCAAAAACAAACTCCCCTCGAGCGGAAAAGCCTTGCTGCTGGGTGCAGGATTGGAAGAAGTCTCCAGCATTTTGCAGAGTGCGGGTTTTGAAGTGGCCTTGAATCCCATCCTCGAGGCGGGTTCTGCACTGCCCGACCTGCTGATCGACACTACAGGTTCCCAACTGCTGCGTACCGCCCTCGAGATGGGGGTGTCCTACGTTTCCACCAAAGAGGCGGCGCTGTGGACAGCCAAAGCCATAGCAAGAGCCAAAGGTGTGGTCTTGGGTGTGGTCAGTTTGCAGGAGTGGCAAGCCAAATAGGTTATTCGTTATTCACGGATAGATAAATGCTTTAATTTTCTCGAGTGGAGCGCCCCTGTTACTTATGGGGCGCTTTTTACTTTGGGTTACTTTGGACTTTTTGCAAGTTTGGCAACTTGTCCTATTTGAGGCCGCTGTCCATAAAGCAATTGTCCTACTTCGACCACATGTTTCAAACTGATTTTGGGATTGTTGAGATCACCTTGGGTCTGCCATTTGTTTTCCCAGTTGGTAAAGTAAATTTCCAAGTCTCGAGCGTGCAGTTGATAAATGGCAATTAACTCGATGCTACGGTAAATGGCAAAAATCCAAGGAACCGAACGGTATTTATTTAGAATACTGGGGTTTAGGTGATGGTGGGTGGAAACATTATAGGTTTTGTCCAAATTGACCGTTTTGAGTTCGTACTCAGTGCCATTGGCATCCACCGCATCATTTCCTTCGCGGGAGGGCAGGGTTTGTAGATTTAAAATCAGCATCAATTGCAGGTACTTGCCGCCGTTGTCTTGGAAAATATCGTCGATGCCATGTTTTTTGGCGAGGCTTTGCACTTGCCGTATGTAAGGCATCAACTGTAAAAGCTCGAGGGAATCGGGGTGGCTGTTGGGTAGGGGTAGCACTATGTCGGGAATGGAATGTGGAACTGTGGCAGAGATTGGGTTTTCCGCTCGAGGTTGTTGGAGGCTTCTAGCCCTCGAGCGGAA
>JANYFS010000429.1 GCA_025359705.1 Deinococcales bacterium
GTTACGCACAGGTCACCCGAGGTATAAACATGATTCAGTTAAAACACCTATACAATCACCCGTACAATAACATCTTCAATAACATCTTCAATAACATCTTCAATCACCTGTTTACTTTTCCGATATGCGGGCGGCTTTGAATCGGCGCAATGCTTCACCAGATGGCGGTACCGAGCCAATCCGTGATGTGATTTTTAGTCTCGAGCGACTGGAAAGCCACGCTCGAGACTTGGCAGTGCAACACACCCTAACCTCAAATCCAAGCCGTGGTTTAGGAATTTCTAAGCGCTTGCGCGATAATGCTCGAGTCTTGTTATTGGCATACCAAGCCATTGTTCGAGCAGTGCAGGCAGAGGAAACAGTGACACCTGCCGCCGAATGGTTATTGGATAATTTTTATGTGGTAGACGAGCAATTGCGCGAAATTGTGCAAGATTTACCCGAAGGGTTTTATCGCAAGTTGCCTAAATTAGCAAGCGGGCCGCTCGAGCTGTACCCTCGAGTGTTCGGTTTGGCTTGGGAATTTGTAGCCCACACCGATAGCCGCTTTGATACCGATTCGCTGACTCGTTTTATTGCGGCGTATCAGCACGGTGAACAGCACGGTGAACAGCACGGTAAACAGGGTCAGGCGCTCGAGATTGGAGAATTGTGGGCTTTACCGATCACCTTGCGACTTGTATTGGTAGAAAATCTGCGGCGGCTGAGCCAACGCATGGCAGTGGCGCGTTTGGGCAGACAATCTGCTGATCTCTTTGCCGACGACTTATTGGGGCTAAATGAGCGACCCCAGCAGCCGCTCGAGGTGATGCACTATAGGCTCCAGCGCCTGAAATTGTCGCGTTCTTTTGTGGTGCAATTGACCCAAAGAATGCGCGACCAAGCCGATATTACGGTGCAAGTGATGTATTGGCTCGAGGAATTACTAGCCGAAAATGGAACCCAGCTCGAGGCGGCGGTTGCTGCCGAATACCAAGCCCAAGGCGCGGCAAATGTGACGGTACGAAATATTATCACCAGTATGCGGCTGATCTCGGCGGTGGATTGGGCGGTATTTTTTGAATCGGTCAGTGTGGTCAACCGAATTTTAGAGATGTGTCCAAGTTTTGCCCAGTCGGATTTCACCACTCGAGACCGCTACCGCCATGCAGTAGAGGAATTGGCTCGAGGTTCGGATTATTCTGAAGTGGAAATTGCAGGTTTTGCGATAAAGCTGGCCTCGAGAGAAAAAGAAAGTGATCCCCCTCGAGATTCCCCCATTCACAATCAAACGATTCAAGATCAAACCATTCAAGATTTTACCATCCAAGATTCCATCCAAGATTCCACAGCTCGAGCGAGTGATTCTAAACATGATTCTAAACATGATTCTGAGCTTGAACCCCTAGCCCAACCCGATACCTACACTGAAGTGGATCGCCAGTCCGACTCTGGGTATTACCTGATCTCGAGTGGAAGACGGTTGCTCGAGCGAACCGTGCGGTTTCGGGTTTCGCCCAGCAAGTGGTTTTTTCGGATCTATCAGGCGGCGGCTTTGCCCGGGTACTTGGGAACCATCACCCTTATGGCGGTGCTGATTCTTTTTGTGGGCTTTTTGACTTTTGCTTCCCAGATCAACGTCCTCGAGGGGATTTTTTTGCTGCTGCTGGCCTCTTTTCCCGCCTCCGATCTGGCTCTAGCCCTAGTCAACGACTATGTGACCCGCACCTTCAAACCCAGACCCCTACCCAAGCTCGAATTAAAAGAAGGCGTGCCAGAGAATCTTCGCACCATGATTGTAGTTCCCACCCTGCTGACTTCGCACACGGGAGCGCTCGAGGAATTGGAGCGACTGGAAGTGCGCTATTTGGCAAACTCGAGCGGGGATTTGCGCTTTGCTTTGCTCAGCGATTTTGCCGATGCAGCCGCAGAAACCTTGCCCACCGATCAGCCCTTACTGGATCACACCTATGCGGCCTTGCGCGAACTCAATTTGCGCTATGGCCCCACCCCCAGCGGAGAATCGCGCTTTTTGCTGTATCACCGCCGCCGTATTTGGTCGGAAAGCGAGCAAGTCTGGATGGGTTGGGAGCGCAAGCGCGGCAAGCTGCACGAGTTCAACCGCCTGTTGCGCGGCGCAAGCAACACCAGTTTTGTCAGCTTCGATGATGGCCCCTTTGAATTACCTACCAAGGTGCGTTTTATCATCACCCTCGATGCCGATACCGGCTTGCCACGCGGCGCGGCCCGCCGTTTGGTGGGGGCGATGGCCCACCCGCTGAATCGCCCGCGTTTTGATGTGGGTAGCAATAAAATCCACAACAAAATCATTGAGGGTTATGCACTGTTGCAACCACGCATCACCCTATCTTTGCCCGCCGAGCGCGAAGGCACGGTATTTCAAAGCGTGTTCTCCAGCCATGCAGGAATGGACCCTTACGCCAGCGCGGTTTCGGATGTCTATCAAGATTTATTTGGCGAAGGTAGCTATTCGGGCAAAGGAATCTATGATGTGGACGCTTTTGAACAGGCGCTCGAGGGCAGAATTCCCGAGACTGCTTTGCTCAGTCACGATTTGTTTGAGGGGCTATTTGCACGGGCGGGTTTGATCAGCGATGTGGAACTGATCGAGGAATATCCTTCGCACTATGGGGTACGGGCCGCCCGTCAGCACCGCTGGGTGCGCGGCGATTGGCAGCTCTTGCCTTGGGTTTTTTCGGCTCGAGCGCCAATTTCTGGCATTGGGCGCTGGAAAATGCTGGATAACCTGCGGCGCAGCCTATCACCGATTGCGGTGCTGCTGGCGCTGTTGGGCGGTTGGGTTTTGCCCAATATCGACCCCCTGGCCTGGACTGGTTTTATTTTGGTGCTGCTGCTGCTGCCCATGCTGATGCCCTTTTTTGCGGCGGTGAATGCTTTGCATCCCAAAATCTCGAGGCGCAGTTATACCCTGGCCTTGGGCGAAAAACTCTCGCTGGGCTTGGCCCAATTTGGCCTGACCCTGACCTTTTTGGCGGATCAAAGCTGGCAGATGTGCGACGCAATTGGGCGCACTTTGGCCCGCGTGTTTGTGACCAAGCAAAACATGCTCGAGTGGCGTACAGCGGCGCAGGCCAAGGCGAGTTCTCGGCTTGAGCTGGGGGCATTTTACCGTCAAATGATCGGTGCGCCCATTTTGGCGGGGGTCTGTATGCTGCTGGTGGCCCTGCTGCGCCCCGAATCTGCGGTGGTTGCTTTACCTTTTGTAGTTTTGTGGACGCTTTCGCCTTTTGTGGCGCTGTGGGCCAGCATGTACCGCCCATCACAGACCCTCGAGAACCTGACCCTCGAGGATAAGGTGGCCCTGCGAAAAGTGGCGCGGCGCACCTGGAGATTCTTCGAGCGTTTTGTGGGGCCAGAGGATCATTATTTGCCGCCCGATAACTTTCAGGAAGATCCCTTCCCCAAAATTGCCCACCGCACTTCGCCCACCAACATTGGGCTTTTGCTGCTCTCTACCGTATCGGCAAACGATTTTGGCTGGATTGGCGTTTTGGAAACCGTAGAACGCCTCGAGCTGAGCATGGACGCGCTCGAGCGTCTGGAATTTTACCACGGGCATTTGTACAACTGGTACGACACCCAAACCCTACAACCCCTCGAGCCACGCTACATTTCGACGGTGGACAGCGGCAATTTGGCAGGACATTTGGTGGCCTTTAGCCAAGCCTGCCTCGAACTGGGGAAGTATGTATTGGAGCATACAACAGGAAATAACACGGGAACAGCACCTGCCCAAGAAATAAGCAACCAAAAAATAAGCAACCAAGAAATCAACACTCGAGCGCAGATTTTGCACGGGGTACGCGACGCGCTGAATCTGGCCCGTGCCGCAGCCACAGGGTTTCCCAGCGACCAACGCGCTCAAACGGTCAGTCCCAAACAACTGGACGCAGCACTGGAAGCGCTCGAGCGGGGTTTGAATCAAGCTGCTACCAACCTGAATAGCGAAGACAAAATGTGGGCGCAAGGTTTAGCTTCGCTCGAGGTGCAGGCCAACACCCTGCTAGACGTAGCAGGAACCCTGATCAGCGAAAGCGGCAGAGCCGCCTTGCCCGCCGAGGTTGCCAGCGATCTGAGCTTTTGGGTTCACGCGGTACGCAACAGTCTGCACAGCCATATTCGAGATTTGACCCTCGAGCCTGACCCGCTACATGCCCCACAAAATACCTCTCAAAATACCTCTCAAAATAGAGAATCCGTAACGGAAAACGGACAATGGACAACGGAAAACCCACTCCCCCTTTCCACCCGCCTCGAGCGCCTTGCCGCACGTTCAGAAGCGCTGTTCAAGGCCATGAATTTTGCTTTTCTATTCGACGACAACAAA
>JANYFS010000433.1 GCA_025359705.1 Deinococcales bacterium
AGAATTTGGCTGATATAGGAGAGGCCACCATAACCCACAATGCACTTTCAACGGCAGCATATCGGCGGCGATCTTTTTCACTCAAAGAATGATAGAGACGTTGCATGAGGTGTTCCACTTGGGGGGTGTAGGCTTCCATGGATTTATCCTAAACCCCTCAGGCTTGCTTGGGGCAAATCGGGAAGTTATTTCATCCCCGTTCCTAAGCTCGAGAAGGCGGTTTATGCACCCTACTTTGATTCCACGTACCGTTTTATTTGGCAATCCCGAACGCACCCAGGTGCGTTTAAGTCCCGATGGTCAGCATGTTTCGTTTCTTGCACCCTTGCACGGTATACAAAACATTTGGATCGCCCCGATTGAAAATCCCAGTGCCGCTCGAGCCATTACCCAAGCCACGGGTCGGGGAATTCCGTTTACGCTATGGCTCCATACCAACCAGCATATTCTCTATATGCAAGACCGTGCTGGAGACGAAAACTGGCGTTTGTACAGCGTAGATATTGCTACCCTTGAGGAACAGGATCTCACTCCGCTTGAGGGGGTTCAAGCCCAGTTTGATAGTTTAAGTGAACGTTTTCCTGATGAAATTATCGTTGGTTTAAATAACCGCGTACCCCAATTGCACGATCTGTATATTATCAATATCCGCACCGCAGAACGGCGTTTGCTCCTCGAGAATGATCTGGGGTTTGTAAGCTTTATTTGTGACCATGATTATCAGGTGCGCTTTGGAATTCGAGTGAATCCCGACGGCAGTGCGGATGTGTCTCAGCGTGTTCGTGATAATCCAGGCAATGACTGGGAGTTTTTCTCGAATATCCCAGACAAAGATTATATTACCTCTGGATTACTGGGTATTGATGGTACAGGACAGATTCTTTACATCGCTGACTCTCGAGAGCGCAACACCAGCGCCTTATTTGCTCATAATTTACAAACAAAGGTTTCCACTTTGCTGGCAGAGGATGCTCGAGCGGATTGGAGCAAGTGGTTAGTACATCCTACCGAACATACGGTACAGGCGGCTTCATTTAACTATGAACGCGAGCATTGGCATATTTTGGATGATCGGATCAAAGACGATTTTGCATATTTGCAAAGCGTTATCTCTGGTGAAAGTAATATCACCAGCCGTACCCAAGATGACCAACATTGGCTGGTAACGGCCTCGAGTGATCAAGCTCCCGTGCGTTATTACCACTATGACCGCGCCGCTCAAATAACCCACTTTTTGTTCACAGATCGCCCCATCCTCGAGCACTACACCCTCGCAGCTATGCAACCCCAACTCATCCAAACCCGCGATGGCCTCGAGATGGTCTGTTACCTGACCCTTCCCGTGGGCAGTACCACCCCAGTTCCTCTGATTGTGTTGGTTCACGGTGGCCCTTGGTCGCGGGATGCTTGGGGCTACAGTGCCACAGTTCAATGGTTGGCAAACCGTGGCTATGCGGTGTTGCAAGTAAATTTCAGGGCTTCGACGGGTTTTGGCAAAGCCATGACCAATGCGGGTGATCTCGAGTGGGGCCGCAAAATGCATGATGATTTGCTGGATGCCGTGGACTGGGTGGTAAACGCAGGCATAACCCACAGCGATACCGTGGCAATCATGGGTGGAAGTTATGGTGGTTATGCCACACTCGCGGGTTTAACCCTAACCCCCGACCGTTTTGTATGTGGGGTGGATATTGTTGGCCCTTCCAATCTGCAAACCTTGCTCGAGTCCATTCCACCGTATTGGGAACCGATGATCGCTCAGTTGCGAAACCGCGTGGGCAACAATACCACCCCCGAGGGTCAGGCACTTTTAACCGAGCGCTCCCCCTTAACCCACGTCTCGAGCATTCAAAAACCACTTTTGATTGGGCAAGGTGCCAATGACCCTCGAGTGAAACAAGCCGAATCGGATCAAATTGTGGCTGCCATGAACGAAAAAAACATTCCTGTGACTTACGTTGTGTTCCCCGATGAGGGTCACGGTTTTGCCCGTCCAGAAAATAACCAAGCATTTTATGCGATCACCGAGGCATTTTTGGCCCAACATTTGGGGGGGCGCTGCGAGGCCATCGGGACGGATTTTCAAGGCTCAAGTGTACAAATTCTTCAGGGGATTGAAGGCATTCCAGGAGCGATTGAAGCGCTTCAGACCTAATCCCTTCAGTGGATTTAGAGCAGGTGTCCTCGAAAAAAAGGAGCCTGCCTACCCCTACAACACGTTTGAAATAGGTGGGCGGAAAATCGATGATATTTTCGTATAGCACGGCTTAGTTTGCATTCTGGCCTTATGAAAGAGGTCTAATTCACATTCATAAGGCCCGACTGTGCTGAATCCACAGGGGAATCGCCTGTTTAAACTGGGTCACCCAAGGTTCTTTATCAGTGAAATAGATCAAACTCGAGGGGTTAGGCAACATCAAGCCATCCCCAGTGATCAGGTACTTATCGGTGAGCAAAAAGGGTTGCTCGAGCAGTTCTGGAGCCATTCGGAGTTGCATTTTGAACTGTTGCAATTGTCTAAAAATGGGCGCTTTACAGCTCGAGCCACAGATGATCACAATGGCCTTGCCCTTTTGCTGTTGTTGCACCAATAACTTCGCCAGATCTGCATTCATCTCACTACCGATGTATAGCAAAGACTTACTTGGCTCGAGGATGGAACCCAGAGCCGCGCTCGAGGTTTTGAGGAAACCCGCTGGAGTGAGGTCTTTGGACATCTGCGCTCGAGGGGGAATTTTGTTGGTAGGCGTGTTGTACTGGGCCAGACTCGAGCCAAACAGACTCGAGCCAAGTAGTGCTGTGGTTGCCAGTATCAATGAAAATGCAGTTCTAAACATCAATTTCCCGTTCCTTTATCTTTGCTATCCGCTTTGAGGATCAATGGATCACCCTCGAGCATGGGGATTCGGTATCCCTCCGCCACCGTTGTAGTGAAGGAGTGAACTCGAGGCACGCTGTACCCCATGATTCCCGCCCAAGTCGGCAAGACCACACAGCCCACTGGCGAGACCACTGCATCAGGTGCCAATTTGTCTTTCGCCATGTTGATCGGGGTAGACCAAGCCGAAATATTGGGAGGCCACGGGTTGACGAAAAAATGCAGCGTGGTGGCCCAATACCGCGTAGGTCTTACGTCGGCTAGGGTATCCCAGCTTGCATAGGACTCGAGGAAGGTGGCATAACCCATTTTTTCTTGCTCATCTAAGGTTCCAGGCTCAACCCAGCGTTTGAGCTCTTCAAACCGAAACTTGCCTGGATAGTGATCCTGAAATTCGTCCGCTTTGCCTCCAGGCGCTTTTGATTTAAAGTAATCTTTGGCTTTTTTAATCTCTTCGTCATCGTCAAGTTTGCCCGCCAAACGCAGCCATTTATCCTTGGGGTTTTCATCTTTGGCAAAGACCGCAGTCTCGTCCCCCCAAATCGGTGCAAATAACACACCGGTATGCAGGCCATGCCACGAGAACAAACCATCCCAGTTCAGCGCCATCGGCATTTTTTCGTAAACATGCTTATACGCTGCCAAGAGGTATTTCTGATACCTCGAGACATTGCGGTTACAGGCGTTTTGGGTTCTCGAGCGAATCTCGCCTTCATTGATGTATTGAGGCCACGGAAAATTGGGAGTGAGCGGATTGGTCACACACCCCGCTGGAGAACAAAATTCGCTCGAGGGAATGTAGGTCAATGGAATATCAGAAATGCCCGCACTTACCCCATCACAGTATGTATTGGCTTTGACTCGAGGCAATAGTGCGCCCAACACGCTCGAGGCTAAACCTTCGCCACTGTCCAAATCCCCACCAGGCTCGGTGGTGCTGAGTTTTTTAGGTACGTGATAATCGGGTGCAAAGTAGCCCTTGGGAACGATGGTACCAAATGCGGGGTTGGGAAAGTCCTCAAACATCGGCAAACCCAACAGTTTGTTGATCCCCTCCTTGGCAGGATCAGTCAAGAACTTGGTGACACAGGCCGTGCCGTAATAGTCATAGGGAAAGGCGATGTTGAGGATATTGTCCAGTGTGCCCGTATTCAAACTTACCTGCACATGCCACCTCGAGGCTTCTTGGAAGATCAGCCATTTGCGGCGTAGTTCTCCTGAAATCTCAGTGGCATAGGTAAACCCTGTTTTTTGAGGATCGGAAAAGTCCCTAAGATACGGCACAGTGGTGATGCTGCGGTCTTTAGCATTGACCAGTTCGGTAAATGCTCCAATCGAGGCAATATTCACCGCTTTCGCCAAAGAAACCTTGATCTCGAGCAAGTCTTTGATGATGGGCAACCCTTTGAGAAAACCCAAACCATTGGTCACCCAATCATCTACCGCTGGAATCATGCGGGCCAGATCGAGCAAAGGAACCTGATCCACCAGATCCTCGAGGGAAGGAATTTTAGGAATAATCCCTTCAATGATCTTGGGAGGGTTTTTATCCACATAGGACAAACGACCATCGGTTTGATCTTCGGCTCGAGTGGTCTGGGAAAAGGTGAAGCCAATCAGCAAGGCAGTCAAAATCAAAGTTATTTTTCGAGTCTGCTTTTTGACGGTTTTCCAATTCTTGCGGGTGGGTGGTGGTATTTTTTGAGCCATATTTAAACCTCTAAACCTCGAGTATGAAAAACGCTCGAGCCAAAACAGAGCGCTCGAGCGGGGTATTGAAGTCAATGTTTAAGAAGCTGGGACAGTAATTTTACGATTGAGGACGTAGTTTTGCCCATCGGTTTTAAAGCCCATATGCAGGGTAATTTCACCGCTCGAGGCTCCCAGAATCTGAATCATGCCTTGATCAAAGCTGTTGGGATTGAGTACGCCGTATCCCGAACGCATCAGGATGAATTTGACGGGTTTTCCCTCTGCCAAAACTTGAATCTGGTTGCGATTGGAGAGGAACTTTTGATTACCCGTATTGACGAAGTGGTACTGGATTATCCAGATATTGCCTTGCTGGAGCAAAGCGGTGTCCACCTTGACCTCATTGGGTAGGGTGTTGCTGGAGGTTTCTTGGAGTTGCCCTCTGACCTCGAGCGCAGCCTTAATACTGCTCGAGGGTTTAAGGCTAGTGCTGAGGGTGACTCGAGGTTGTTTGACCACTTTGGTGATGGAGGCAGGTGTGGGGAGAGTTTCGGGTGTTTCAGATGCTTCAGGTGCGCTCGAGGGTTCTACCACAGCGGGTTTGAGGGGTTTGGGCGTGATTTTGGGCGTTTTGGGTAGGGTATAGGTTTTGGGAGCGGGTGCAACCAAAGCCACGCTCGAGGGGGCAAGTTCGGTGTCATTGGCGAGGGGCATTATTTTGTCACCCGATTGCCGAATCTCGTAGCGGCGGGTCAGGGGTTCATTGGCGCGGATGACCAGCTTAAAAGACAAACGCAAACCACTGAGGGTAGTGATGGTCAAATCAGTGTTTCCAGCGGACTTTTGCGCTCTTAGGGTAAAGCTGGAGTCCCCAGGCTCGAGGGCAAAGAGGCTGGAGTCACCCGTTTCAATCTTGTCGATTTGTTCCTCGAGGACGACGCTTGTTTGGAAGGAAGGCGATAAAAGCAGCACGCCTTGAGCGGCTTCAAAGTCTTTGAAGTAATAGACGATGGGCTTGTTGCTGATCAGGTTCCCTCGAGTGCTGTTGTCGGTGGCGACGACGGGGGTGGAGAGGGAAAAGGTTAAGAGCAACAGGGAGGTGAGTGAAATCATCGACTTTTTCATGTCTACATGTTTACATAAATTTATTTGTTTTTCAAGATTTATTAGAATTTGATGTATATGAGAATTATAGAGAAAACGTTTCTACGAGCTTTTTTGTGTCTGAGATTGTTTTTATGTTTTTACCTTACGTGTTTTCTAAATTAACATCTATTCATTTTTATTTTTATTTGTTAGTATGGAGATATGTCCAAAGAGCAAGGTAAAAACAACCCGCAATTTCGGGATCTCCGCACCATTGTGGAGGATCTACAAGAAGCGTTTACCACCCTCGAGGATCGGCAGAAGTTCGTTCGGAACTTTCGAGCCAAAATCTATGATGGGGTGGTGGAGGCGCTGGATATTGCCCAGTATTTTGACTTAATGGATTTTCAGATCAAAGGACGAAATGGGAATTGTGTGCGGAATTTGATTGTGGCAGTAACCCCCGAGGTGGAAGCCTATCTCGAGGAACAAAAACGCAAACACACCCCGCTTAACGCCACTGCCGAAGATTTTCAATCTGGACGCTTAGATTTTTTTGAGTTGGTCGCCAAACAAAAAAAGATACGTGATGATGTTGCGGTGGTTCACAAGCCTCGAGGTCGTCCCAAAAAAGTGAAGACCCCTACCCCTGTCTAACTCGAGTAGGCCAGCTCTAAAGTGTTTTCCACTTGATTTTTAACGATTTCCTCAGCCGAAACAATGAGTAGGTTCATGACTTCTCCAATTAAAACCACATAATCATCCATCAGCGCTTGGTACACACCAAGTGCTATTTTTTGCTTTCCAACGGGGATGGGCAATCGGCTCCATTTCTCTCGAGGGGAAGGCTCTAACAGGTCTCCTGTTTGATCTAAAACCAGTTGCCAACCAAAGCCGCTCCAGTCCAAGCGCACCCGAAAGGATTGAAACATTTGGGTACTCTTAGGGCCGAATTCCACGTAATCCGTCGATACATTGACCAGAACAGGAATCACTTGGAGCCTCCGATCAAACGTGCATTAAGTTCTTCTTGCAATACCTGTACCAAGCCCTCGAGTGGGTGTGTCTCGAGGATGTGATAACGAAGGCCAATCAAGATGGAATCGTAAAACAGATTCTCTTCAGCGATTACCTCAAGCAAATCGCCCTTGCTGCGAACCCAAAAGCCTAACAGCTCACTGGCTCCCGTCTGATTCAAAGTCACAATGGCCCCAGGCGTTTGGCAGTAAATCGCTTGATTTAAATGTAGGGATACCAATGGCTCAAGAGAGCCGTCCAGCGCAACTTGCACCTGTGCAGGGGTCAAACGAATCACTCGAGGGATACGTTTCCATGTTTCCAGCAATTCGGCCTCCCAACTCGAGAGATCTAGGGTGTCCATAGAGGCTAAACGTTTTGCCAGTCGATGTTCTTGGCTTGGATCAAATGTCATTAACCCATGATACGGATTGTCCAATTTAAAGCAACCCCAAGCAAAATAGCTAAAATCGACGTTTTTCGGCGTAAATTGATTTTGGTGTCCCAAGAATAAATGAAAAAGAATGATTAACTAAAAAAAGACTTTCCTACATGTACTTTTTGTAGTAAGTGGTAAATTTTTATAATGTCTAGTCAACCGGTCATTTTTGCCTTGATAAAAGGTTAATAGTTGGTTTTACTAAACTATTTTATGAGGTTTATATTGTCTGGGATTGCATTTTGGCTAATTAGGTGAGCTAAAGTGTTTTGAACCATTACATCGGACACTTGAGCAGGGTAGGGGTCATTTTTGGACAACTTCTCTGACATCATTTGGCTCGAGCTAACTTTTCTGGATGTTTTGATCTTGAGCTGTCCCTCGAGCGCTTTTCGGTGTCTTTGCGTGCGTTTAATCAACTTTTTGTCATAATCCGCCATGTGATCCGCACTTTGCAGTTCAAACATTTCAGGAAAACTATGGCCTGCAATCAGCGGGTAATCAGGGATACGTACCCCCTCGAGATAAGCCCCATCCCGTTTGACCCAGACACAGCGCTCGAGATAGCTGTTCAATTCAGGGATCGTACAACCCAAATGGTGCAGGAAGAGGGCGATGTTGGGCGCACCCTGACAGATAAAGTCCAACACGCGGTCACGGTTTACCGATTGCCCCTCGAGGTAACGTAAGGCTGCCTCAAGATGTTCACCCACCTCGCGTACCGTAAAACCGTCTCCCAGAAAGAACTGACATTGCAGTGCGGTGGCAAAACGTAGGGTTTTACAGAAATCACTGTTGACCGCCCCACTGATCGGGTTTTGTCGCAACTGCTCGAGGGCAAAAGAAGCATGTCCAGTATGGATCAGCGCATTTTGCTTAATCCAAAAACACAGCTCAAAGGCCAAAGAGTTCTTTTTGGCGGGTAAATCCAAGTCCAACAGCTTTTGGGCCGCCTCCTGAAGTTGTAGCAGGTGTAACCCGCGCAGCGAAATCAAGAACTTCTGTTCCAGTCGGAAAAACTGCAATACGCTTTCAATGCCTGGATAACGCACTGCGTCGGTGGCCCACGGCAATAGGGCCAGCCCTCGAGGGAAGGTAACGCCATGGTTTAATTCGCCAAGCCAAGCTAAAATCCGCTCAGGAAGTGGACCAGATCGAGGCCGCGACCCAACAGGGGAATGAATACTGTGCAAAGCAGCAGAACCTCCCAGCGCCTCAGCTAACACCAACTGGGTCACCGCATTATCCTCGAGTGTGATCATTTGACTGATGTCTCCAAATTTGCCGAACTCAAGCAACAGTTGATTGGCACGGGGGTGGTCCCCTTCACTCAGCGCGGTAATGGCAATGCTGAGTTCCGCATCAAGCGCCATAATCGGGATACCCAGACGGTCCGCAGCGTGCTTGGCTTTCTCAAGCAGGTGTTTGCCTTTCCCCAGTTGCTCGAGGCAGATGAGCGAAATACCCAAGCCATATTGCAGCCGTACCGCAGCCTCGAGGTGACAGGGTTCAGTGGGAGGGGTATGCTCAAAAAGTACCGCTCGAGGCAGGTGGGTGTTTTGGGGGTCAAGTTCTTGGGAGAGATAAAAATGTACCGTTTGATGGTGGTGTAGGCTATCCCCATGCAGCGCTCCAATTTGCACAATATAGCTATCCGCCAGCGGGTGGGAGAGTGTTTTAAGCTGTGAAGATAGGGTGGGGAAGTTGATTTCCTCAAGTTCAAAACGCAACACTAAAGCGCGAATCTGAGCTACCACATCGGACTTTTTAGCCAGATACTGCTCGAGTTTGAGCAATTGGTTTTGCTGTTTGGCTTGCCGTCTAGCTATTTCCCAAAGCTTGCCCTGAAGGTAAAAATCGTTGGTGAATTTAACCATAGCTTTTACCTATTTTCCCTCGAGCGACCAAGCCCGTTAGACGGAGCCAGCAAGGTAGCTCCAAGACGTGCTGCTTTAGAGTCATAGGGCCAAGCATCATTGTCAATCAGATGGGCTAATGTGGCCCGCACCGATGCGTCGTAGACGATGGGTGGGTATTCTTTGAGTCCCAAGGTATCAATAGCTTCGCGGTGACGCAGCAAGCGTTTGCGAACAGTGGGGCTATTGGTGGAGAGGTCGCCGTTAAACATCTTGTGGTAGCTATGACCCAGTGCCACAGGATAACCTTTCACCACCTGCCCTTTGTAGAGGGCACGGCCTTCATAAATCACCAAACATTGGGTGTCGATATATTCTTGCAATTCTGGGATATTCAGGCCGCCATACGCAAAAAGCGCAAAAACATTGGTGTAGGCCCTTGCTGCATACTCGATGATATTTCTACGTTGTGCTGGAGTACGTTTCTGAAGGTATGCTTCAATGATCGGCACTACTTCCTTGAGTTCGGGAATGCAAATCTGATCCCCCAAAGTGACTTGGCACAAGGTCAGGCACAAGGCCGCGATCAAACGGGAAAATTCGTTCTTGGCCCGCTCGGTGTGCAGGATTTTTGTCCTAATCCACTCGAGTGCCTCTTCACTGCGATTGCTGTGACACAGGGCTAGCACCTGACCGGTAAAGGTCATGAGGTAACTGTGTAGATCTTGGCTACTCGAGTTCTCTAGCTCGAGCATTTCAGCGGTGCATTGCTCAATGCGCTTCATCTCGAGATGTCGCAAGGCAAAACCTAAGTTTCGTCCGCGATCCAGCGAAAACAGCAGTTGTGCAGCGGGATGCCCTTGTAGCTTTTTAGAGATTTCAAAGGTGTTGTTTTGGAAGACCTGCATGGTTTGCTGCACAATCCTGCTCATGCTGTTGTCGATCAGCTCGAGGGGAAGGTTTTTCAGGGAAATGCCCGAGACAAAGGCGTTCCAGATTCTGCTAATGACTGCTCGCTTTGCTACTGTGGAATCAATCTGCTTGCCCGTAGAAATCACTTGGGTAAAGGTTTGTTCGGCTTCGTGATATTTGCCGCTCAGTGCGTCGAACAGCCCTAAATCGAACTGAGAAACCAACAAAAGTTGGTTGATCCCGAGTACCGCCGCCCAATCATTGGCACTCTCGAGGAAGGGTCTGCTTTGGTCGATGTGGCCCACGCGGTACAGACACAATCCTAGAGCGTAGTCCAACCGTAAAACGGCTTCCATCTCCAACACGGTTTCAACATCCCGTCCATGGAGCAAAACCTGATGGGATTTTTTAGGCGCAGATACCGTTCCCAGATAGTGCTCGAGAATTTTGGCATCTTGGTCTTCGCTGGTAAAAACTGTCCAGC
>JANYFS010000441.1 GCA_025359705.1 Deinococcales bacterium
ACGGAAAGAACCTCAGTATGGTTTGACTTTTGACTTAGCATAATTTCACCTCGAGCTGCATAGACGTGCTGCGTATTGAAGTAATAAGGTGCTTGATTTTAATATGTTTAACTTTTCTGGTATACAACAAATAATGAATAATGAATTTAACCAATCTAGGTGGGCAGTAACGTATGAGACTGAACCCGATCCTCGAGCGACCCACCCAAATGACGTGCGCGAACCGCTTGACCCTTCAAGCCCTGTGCCACAAGCGTGCGTTCTTCGCCAGGCATCAGATCGATATGGTTGTCGTCCCAAACCACGTGACTGTCGGTCTCGAGCCACAAGCCTTTGATCAGTGCAGTCGCTCGAAGGCGCACGGTGTCGCCCTGTACTCTCACCTGTAAGTTGGCTGTTAGAAAGCTGAAGTATTTGTAGGGTTCGGGAAAAACGCTGGCTCGAGCCACAATTTCTGCACCTTGGTACAGCTCGCCAAACCAAACCACCTGATCCCCATGCGGCTGCTCGAGGGTGGGCAATTCGGTACTCTGATTGGGCAAGGCTTCCAGCTCGAGACTATTTTTTGCCAGTAATTCGCCGTGAAGCGTGTAAGCGAAGCGGTCTAAACGGTAGGTCTGGCGCTCGAGGTGGGCGTTAAAAATCCAGCCCTCGAGCGTTCCAGAAACATTTCTCAGAGCCAGTGCGTCGGGAGCCAATTCGCGCTTGATCGCAAAATAGGCAGGCTTGGGGGTGCCGCTCGAGTCGATGATGGCCCAACTGCTGACGGGCCAGCAGTCGTTGAGCTGCCACACCAGTGCGCCTGAGACGTAATGTTTGCCCGCACCTTGAAAGCGGCGGCGGAAATCGGAGTAGGCATATCGCATGGCTTCGGCCTGCACCAATTGGGTACCGTAAACGTAATCGGCTAAATTTTGGTGCGCGCGCAAGGTATCGGCGTAATAGACCGCCATACGGCGATACCCGTCGGGCATGGTCAGGCTGCCCGCTTTGATATGGTGGGTCATGGTGCGACTTTCAGGAAAACGTTCCTCAAGCGGTAAGACCTGCTCGAGCAGTTTGAGACCAGGTGCGGACATCAAGCCAAATTCGCTGATAAAACGGGCTTGGTAGCGGTGGTAATTCTGGTAGGTATCCATGTTGCCGTGCCAGACTTCCCAACTGTGCCGGTCGCCCATAGTGGGGTCAGCACTATTTTTGCCCGCGTAGGGGCTGCCCGGCCAGTAACTGCGGCCCGCATCCAGTTTGGCACAGATTTCAGGGAGCAGCCTCTCATAAATCTCGAGGCCAGGAAACAGACTCTGATCTTTGTCTAGGCCGTATAGATTCAGGGATTCGGCAACCGCATAATCTTCATTGTTGCCACACCATAGGGCAATCGAAGGGTGGTGACGCAGGCGTTTGACATTGTATTCGGCCTCGAGCCGCACACTCTCGAGAAACTCGGGGTAGGCGGGGTACATCCCACAGGCGAACATAAAATCTTGCCAGACCAACAGACCCAATTCGTCGCAGAGGTCGTAAAAGACATCCTCTTCGTAGATCCCACCGCCCCAGACCCGCACCATGTTCATATTGCCTTGAGCAGCTTGGGTCAACCGTTGGCGATAGCGTTCGGGTGAAATGCGCCCCAGCAGGCTATCATCGGGAATCCAATTTGCTCCGCCTGCAAATAGGGGGATACCATTGAGCTCAAAAGTAAAATTTGTACCGTCTTCGCCCTCGAGGGGTTCCTGCACCAAGCGCAAACGGCGTACCCCCAAGCGTTGCTCGAGCTTTTGTAAGACCACCCCACCGCGCTCGAGGGTGACTTCCAAGGTATACAGCGGTTGACCGCCCTGTCCTCGAGCAAACCACAGTTGGGGGTTCTGCACGCTAAATGGGTACTCGAGTATCAATTCTGCGGCTAGGACTATCTCTGCACTGCACTCCCCCAGCGGTGAAAGTAGACGTAACCGCAGCTTGAGATCTTCTGAAACGTGGCCCGTTAACGATACGGTGATCGGGAAGCTAGCAGTTTTGAGATCTTGTGAGACGGTTACAGGACAATACAACTCGCAAATTCGAACATCGAACAGTTCGAGCTGAACGGGTCGCCAAATCCCAACGGTCATCAGCACGGGTCCCCAATCCCAACCGTAGTGATATTGGGCTTTACGCACATGCAATCGGCTGGATTCGCCATTCCACAGCGGTTGTTGACCGTATTCACGCTCGAGTTGTTGACCCTGCTCGAGGGCATTTTCAAAGCAGATACTTAAAACATTTTGGCCCACCTTCAGGTGAGGTTTAACCGCTACCCGCTGACCCACAAACATATTATGGCTCGAGAGAATCTGCACTCCATTGAGCCATACCGTAGCATAGGTATCCAGACCCTCAAAAACCAATTCGGCTTGCAGGGTACCAAGTTCGGCAGCCTCGAGTGAAAATTCGGTTTGGTAGAGCCAGATCCGCTGCCCCACCCACTGCACCTCGAGTTCGTTCATACCATAAAAAGGATCTGGAATCAGGCCCTGCTCGAGTAAGGTTTGTTGCACACTGCCTGGAACTTGGGTGGGCAGCCAACCCTCTGTCGAGGCAAAATCTTGCTCGAGGGAGTGTGCGAGTTGTCGCTCTTTGAGCTGCCAAGCGGTATTGAGGGATTTGAGGTGATAGCTCATGGCGATGAAGCTCCTTTAAACGTTTAACCTAGCTGCTCCAGTATTGGAAAAGCCCAACCAAGTGGGCTTTTCCAATACATTCTTTGGTCACCTTCGAGATACTCGAGGATCAGGTGTTGGCTCGCTTGCCCTATTTCTTGAGCAAGTTTTTATTCATGATTTCAGCGGCGGTGTTTAAACCAGCTTGGGGATCATCTCCGTTGAAAATTACCCCTTGAATGGCTTTTTCGACCGCAGAACCACTTTCCTCCCAACCATTACAATTGGCAGGGCCTTCCGCGTCTTTAAGTTGTCCTACCAAAGCATTCCGCAAGTTGTTGGGCAAGTTGACCCGTTTGGCTAGATCCACCTGAGCAGGCAACCACAGATTGCCTAAGTCGGAAGCCACTTTCATCATCTTATTGCCCACGCTCTTGTCATAGACGGTCTTCATAAAGTTGACTGCCAAATCAGGAACCTTGCTGTAGGAAGTCACACCCATGACCGTACCTCCAATAAAGGCAGTGCGCTTACCGGTGGGGCCAGCGGGTAGGGGTGCAGCTTTCCACTTGCCCGCGATGTTGGGGTGCGTGTTGGTCAGACTGGACATGGCCCACTGTCCGGTGATCCCCAAGGGATAATCGCCAGTTTCCAGACCAGCCTCGATGTCGGGCCAGCCGTCGGTCGGGGCTTTGTATTTGGTATAAAAATCAGAGTAGTATTTCAGCGCTTGAACACCTTGGGCGCTATTGATAGTGGACTTGGTGCATTTGGCATCGTATAAAGTGCCGCCCGCTTGATAAAGATAGGGGAAGAAGGAGAGCCAACCGACATTACCCCACTGGATTACTCCACCCTTTTTGCCGCTTGCACGTACTTTTTCTACCGCACTGTTGTATTCAGCCCAGGTTTTGGGTGCATTGGCGATGATATCGCTGCGGTAATACATCATTTGCACCGTTAGATCGAAAGGAACCGCGTACAACTTACCGTCTAAGGCGGTCACCGAATGCATCACACCCTGCTGAGCGACCTTTTTGACCATCGAGGTGAACTCGGGATACTTTTGGTTAAGATCCAGCATTCCACCCTTTTCGCCCAAGGTAATGCCAAACGATAAGCCCCCAGTAATGATGTCAGGCCCAGTTTTACTCGCCACTGCGGCTAAATATTTGGTGAAGGCATCGGCCCAAGGAATGGCCCGAACTTCGACTTCCACGCCTTTGTTTTTAGATTTGAAAACATCCACAGCGGGTTGCAAGATTTTGGGGTTGTTGTCATCTCCGACCAGCCAGATGGTCAGCTTTTCAGCTTGAGCGATACCAGCGGAGGCGATCAGGGCAGCAGTTAGTACAGGCAACATCTTTTTCATTTGAGTCTCCTCGAGATCACAACCATGCCCCTGTGCCGTTTGAAAGCAACACAAAGCGGATGGATATGCAGGGTAGGGGTTCTTGCAAAGATATCTTGATCCAAACTCCGAACCCAATCGAAAATTAGGAAGCGAAAATTAGGAAGCGAAAATTAGGAAGCGAAACTTAGGATCAAGGTCTTTTGCTTAAATCTGCTATTTGGTTTAGTAAACCGTATCCAAACTCTAACTCTTTTTGAGTGATCTGTCAACCCATCCTCCTCGAGCTTGTTTCAGGTGATTATCCCTCGAGGTAAACCCTTAACCCCTTGCGAAAGTGCGATCTGAACCTATCAAAAATCCGACAAACTTCTCGAGTTGGACACGATTAATCCTTGATCGAACACTCGTTTCTCGTCTTATTCCCAACCCCAAACGTAGGCGACCCACTCGAGGTCAGTTGACAGTACGGGATGAAAAAGCTTAGGTTATGGTTTAGTAAATGAAGTTCAAAAATTAAGATTTTAACCAATCCAACTTTGCGAACTGATCGGAGGCTACAACATGCAAAACATTCGAATCGGCACACTTGTGGGCGGCAACGATGCCCTACGGGTCTTACCCCAGATTGTGCCTTACGGCTTTGAAACCTTCAGCCTGACTTTCTGGCAAACCACTGGATCGACCAACTTAAAAGAACTGGCTCTACGGGTAACGGATGTATTGGCAGAGCGCGGTGCTACCATCTCTGGGCTAGAGATCTTTGGAAATCCGTTGACTGGAACAGGTGACCACGCCGATACTCGAGCCAGTTGGGAGCGACTCATCGACCATGCCCATCTGTTTGGTACCGATCTGGTGGGCGGATTCACTGGACGCTTGCCAGGGCTTCCCCTCGAGGCTTCGATCCCAAAGTATGTTGAAGTTTTTGGAGAACTTGGCAAACGCGCTGCCGATCAAGGGGTGCGCCTTTGCTTCGAGAACTGTGCCATGGACGGCTCTTGGAAAGAGGGCGACTGGAACATTGCTCACGGCCCTGCCGCGTGGGAATTGATGTGGGACGCGCTGCCGCTCGAGCATTTGGGACTCGAGTGGGAACCTTGCCATCAAATGGTGGCTCTGATAGATCCATTGCCTCAACTGAGAAAGTGGGCGCACAAGGTCTTCCAAGTCCACGGCAAAGATGCCACCATCGCTTGGGATGTGATTCGGGAATCGGGAATCTATGGCCCAAAACCTTACGTTTGGCACCGCACCCCTGGTTTTGGCGACACCAATTGGACCGACGTTTTTACCATTCTGCAACAAGCGGGCTTCACGGGCGCAATCAATATCGAGGGCTTTCACGACCCAATTTACCGAGACGAACTCGAGATGACAGGGCAGGTTCACGCCCTTCACTACCTCAAAAATTGTCGGGGCCTTTTTGTACCTAACCCAGTTTAAAGTGACCCCAATGCTCGAGCAGAGTGAATAACCACGCAGGGTAAATAACCAGGCTGGGTAAATAACCAGGCTGGGTAAATAACAATGTCTGAAACGTAATGTTCTGATACATAAGGTTTTACACGCACGATCTGACCCGAAAGAACGGAGCAAGGGGGAAGCATGTCCAAGAAATTCAAAGTGGTGATGGTAGGTTGTGGTCATATGGCCCATACGTGGCTCGAGTATGCTCTGACCCGCCCAGACACCGAGATGATGGGTTTGGTGGATCTGAATTTGGAGACTGCACGTGAATTGGCGGCGCGGCACGGGCTCGAGCATCTTTCAGTTTTTGATGATTTAGCGCAAGCCCTCTCCAGCACTGGAGCCAATCTCGTTTTCGATGCCAGCGCACCTCAAGCGCACCACCAGATCACCCATATCGCGCTCGAGGCTGGTTGTGACGTATTCGGAGAAAAGCCTATGGCTACCTCGATACTCGAGGCTCAAAGCATGGTGCTGGCGGCGCAAACGACAGGAAAAACTTTTGCTGTGATGCAAAATCGCCGTTACCAAAAACCGATCCGTGCCTTGCGTACTCTGGTACAAGACGGAACCATTGGCGTGCCTGGTTTGGTAAGTGCTGAATTTTTTATTGGTGCCCACTTTGGTGGCTTTCGAGACGCGATGGATAGCCCTTTGTTGCTGGATATGGCTATTCATACCTTCGACCAAGCTCGTTTTATCGTGGGCCGAGATCCCGTGTCGGTCTATTGCCACGAGTACAATCCAACTGGCTCTTGGTACACAGGAAAAGCGGCGGCGTCTTGCATTTTCGAGTTTGAGGGAGGAGTGGTCTTCACCTACAATGGTTCGTGGTGTGCCGAAGGTGCGCGCACGTCTTGGGATTCCGCTTGGCGCGTGGTGGGTAGTCAAGGAACCGCGATTTGGAATGGCACCGATGTTCCCTATGCTGAGGTGGTCGCAGATCTCGAGCAGGAAGGCTTTTTACGAGATTCCCAACGTGTGGAGATTTCGCTCGAGTGGCAAGGACAAGATGGGCACTACGGTGCTCTGGACGAGATGTTTACCGCACTGCTCGAGAAACGCGCTCCCGAAACCGTCTGTACAGACAACATCAAAAGCATGGGCATGGTTTTTGGGGCAGTCGAGAGTGCCCGAATTAAGCGCAAGGTGCACATTTAGAATCCGCCCCCGCATACTACAACA
>JANYFS010000183.1 GCA_025359705.1 Deinococcales bacterium
CCGCGCAACACCTCGAGCTTGACTTTGGTTCCTTTGGGGCCACGAATTTTGGTAACAATTTGGCTGGGTTTCAGCTTGGAAACGTCTTCGCCATTGATTTTATAAAAAATATCATCGGTTTGCAGCCCAGCCCTCGAGCCAGGTTGATCTTTATAAACCACCGCAGCCTGTGAACCAGTACCATCAGAATTCACTGCTTTCAGGCTGACTCCAATACCAAAAAACTGCCCGCTTAATTGTTCGTCGTCGCCTTTGGTTTCTTCTGGGGTGCTGTAACTGGTAAATGGATCATCCAGCGCTCCCAGCATGCCCCCAATGGCCCCACGCAGCAGCACCGCAGAATCGACATCTTTAAGGTATTGGCTTTTAATGGATTGGTAAACCTGTACCAATGCTTGAGCCTCTGGGCTGGTTCCCAAATCGCCCGCTTTATAGCTGCGAATTTGGGCATAGCTCAGCGCAGCAGCAAGGGTAACTCCAAGGCTCGAGAGAAGAATGATCTGACGCTTATTCACCCACTCATGCTAGCAGGATCGGGTGAAGAGGAAGTGTGTGGGTTATTGTTGTTCGTTTGAGGGTTGTTGGTGGTAAAACTCTCGCAGCATCGTCATCAGGGTCTCGGTTTCCTCGAGGTGTGCGAAAGAGCCGCTTCGCTCGAGCATGACAAACTCTGCTCGTGGTGCAAAGCGCTTGAATTCAAACTGGTAGCGTGGGTAGAGCGCACGATCATAACGTCCAGCAATCACCAAAAGGGGTAGGGTGAGTTCCTTGAGACGCGCTCGAAAGTCGGGTAAGCGTGCAACCTCACCGCCAATAAAGAACTCAATATCTTCGCCAGCAAAGGCAAAATACAGCTCGTCGTTGTGCGACCAACGATCTGACAAGAGCTTGGTGGCGTGGTCTGGATTGTAGAAGCGCACCAGCGGTCTATGTTTGGCAAAAAGTACACGCATCTCAGGTGAACTCGAACGGTAGCCCGCCGCACGCAGTTCGAGTATTTGATCCCAGATTTCAGGAAACTGTCGCTCGAGTTCATGGTTGATGTTTTCGTGATTACGCTGCCACATCTCGGAACTGTGGAGCGTATTGGCAAGTACCAAGCGTTTCACTAGGTGTGGGTGTTCAAGCGCCAGAGCTTGCGCGATCATTCCTCCGTAAGAAAAGCCGTAAACGTTGATTGGGCCATAATCAAGAGTTTCAATTAAGGCAGCCACATCCGCCACATCACTCTCGAAGGTGATGCTTGCTAGGTTCTTGACTGCACCCGATAATCCGCGTCCTCGGTAGTCGAGGTAGATTACGCAGAAGGTGTCAGCAAGCGCAGAGAAGTGTGGGTGGAAGGTCAAGTGCGAGCTGGCTGGGCCGCCGTGAAGCAACAGCAGCGGCTCACCTTTGCCTTCTTGCTCAACCCAAAGTTGCGTGCCATTAACGTTCACATAGGCGCCAGGAACATAGTGGGTTTCGTTGCCGTGTAGAAAATTCTGAGTTTTGATGATTTGGTGTGTCATACATACAGGGTAAAAGTTACCCAAAATGCTTTCCACCTGATTCACGCATTGTAATTTTCTTACTTTGCACTCGAGCGCACTTATTTCAACCCAGTTTCTCGCAATCTCTGCCAATCGCTGGCAAGCATGGCATAACCAAAATTATCCCGAAACTCGCCGCGTAACTCCCAAGATGCCCGCTCGAGTCCCTCTTTTTGAAAACCCAACCGCTCTGCCAAACGCTGCAAACGAATATTCTCCACATCGGCATGAAGGCTGACTCTGATCAGCTTTAATTCGCCAAAACAGTAGTCCAACATGGCATTCACTACTAACCCCATCAAGCCCCGACCTTGAACATCTTTGCCTAGCCAATAGCCCATTTCGGTAGCCCGTAGTTTGGCTGGAAAGGGCATGAACAAGATCCCGCCAACCAATTTCCCCTCTTGCCAAATCCCACTCGAGGTTGACCATCGCTCACAAAGCACTCGAGGCCACGCTTAATAAACGCTTCAGCATCCTCGAGGCTAACCAGCGTTTCCGCCCAGCCCAACCACTGCGATAGATGTTCCCGATTTTCTCCTACAAACTCGAGGAATTCTTGCGCGTGCCGCCGCTCGAGAATGCGAAGCTCGGCCCCATTTCCTAGATCGTGTTTCAACAAAGTATAGCTCGAGCGCCGCGACATAGTTCTGGGGTATTCTGCTAGGCGTGTATCTTTCCATAGCCCGCTGGAGGCCCCTATGATCCAGCTTCACCACGTCGGTTTACATTACCGAGGGATGCCTACCAGCGCCCTCGAGGACCTTAATCTGCAAATCAATAAGGGCGAATTCGTTTATCTGATTGGGCATAGCGGCGCGGGTAAAAGTAGCCTGCTCAGTTTGTTGCTCAAGCGGGAAGTCCCCTCGAGCGGCGAAATTTATGTGGCGGGCGAACCGCTCAAACGCTACAAAGGCGGGCGCACCGCGCTGCACCGCCGTCGGCTGGGCATGGTTTTTCAAGATAACCTGTTGCTGCCCAACCTGACCGTCTACGACAATGTGGCCTTTGCCTTGCGGGTCAAGGGAACCCCGATCCGAGAGTGGAAGTCCAAAGTGCTGGCGACCTTGGCTTTAGTGGGTCTGGAAACAAGGGCGAACAGTTTTCCACGCCAGTTGTCCCAAGGTGAACAACAACGTGTTGCGATTGCACGGGCCGTAGTGGGTGATCCGCCTTTGTTGCTGCTGGACGAACCCACAGGCAACTTGGACTTTGAAAACGCCCTCGAGATTGTTAAATTGGTGCAAAGCATCAACCTGCGCGGAACCACCATTTTGTTCGCCACCCACGCTCGAGAGATTGTGGAAGCCCAGCGCCAGCGTACCCTGACCTTGCGCGGCGGCAAATTGGTGCGCGATCAACCTTTGGGCGGCTACGCATTATGAGAAATCAAACATGAGCTACCAACTGCGCCAAATGTTTCTCGCCATTCGTGGCAACCTGACTGCCACCTTTGCCACCCTGACCACCATGATCCTGACCCTGCTGATTTTGGGTGCGGTCAGTTTGCTGACCCTCAACTTGGATAAAACCCTCTCGAGCCTAGAAAACGAAGTGGAAGTTTCGGCGTTTTTGCTGGATTCTGCGGTAACGCCAGATTTGCTTAAAACCCTGCAAAGTAAAACCTTCCCCGAAATCTCGAGCGTATTGTTGGTGACCAAAGATGAAGTGCGTAAAGAGATGGCAAAAGATCTGCCTTCGATCCTCGAGGGGAGTGGACTGGATCTCAATCCCTTTCCCAACACCCTAAAAATCAAACTGAACCACCCCGAAGATGCCCCAAAAGTTGCGAAACGAGTCAAAGCGCTTGCTGGGGTAGAAAGTGTTGAATATGGGGCTGGGTACATCGAAAATGCGGTTAAAATCATTGGCTCGGTGCGCTATATCGGTTATGGTCTGGTTTTGATTTTGTTGCTGAACAGCTTATTCAATATCCTGAACACCGTGCGAATTGCCATGTACGCCCGCCGCCAAGAGATCGAGGTGATGCGGCTTTTGGGAGCCAAGCGCAGCTTCATCCGCGCCCCATATCTGCTCGAGGGGATGTTTTTGGGGATTTTGGCGGGCGGAGTCAGTGCGGCGGCGCTGTATCCTGGCTACTTTGCTTTGGTCAAACAGTTGGCTCAATTTTTGCCCGCTTTACCGCTGCTGAATAGTCCCAAACAAGTGTGGATTATTTTGGGAATTTTGCTGGGGATTGGTGTTAGCATGGGCGTATTTGGAAGTGCCTTTGCCGCTAACCGCTACCTGCGGGAACTCGAGTGATCTTTTAGTGATCGGAGTTTTCTCGAGTTGATCGGAGTTTTGTTGCCATAACTAAACGCTCGAGGGGGTTAAAATAGAACCATGAGCGATGCCCAGCGGAATCAGGCCAAAGAACAACGAGCTCAAGCCCGTAGAGCTTTACCCCTCGAGCAAATGGGCGGCAAATACCGCATGAGCGAGGTTTCGGAGGAAGAAGAGTTTCGGCGTGACCGTGTTGCTATGATGCAACTTACAACGGGTGAACGATTCCAGATTTTGGAGCAACTACGGAGGCAGTTTTATGGCAATCCCCCAACTCGACAGCAACTTATTGGATTTTATCGAGTTGTTAAACGAAAAATCGGTTAAATATTTACTGATTGGGGGCTATGCTGTTGCCAGCCACGGTTTTATTCGAGCAACCAAGGATATTGACTTTTGGTTTGCACGTACTTCGGAGAATTGTTTAAAACTCGAGCAAGTCACTCGAGAATTTGGGGTTAAAACATTTTCTGAAGCGGAATTGCTCGAGCCTGATATGATTTTTCAATTGGGTTATCCCCCTGTACGTATCGACTTAATCAACACTCCCATCTCCGAAGACAGACTTTCTTTTGAAATCTGTTTTGCTCGAGCTTTAGACATGGAAGTCGAAGGTATTCATATTAAAACGGTTTCCCTAAACGATTTGATCACTTTGAAGCAATACAGCGCAAGACCTAGAGACCTTGAAGATATTCGCCGATTGGGGATGAAATGACTACTTGGAATCCCAATAAAGGAACCTAAAATATGCTTTTTCTCCGTACTACCCGCTGTGTTGCTTTCTTTCTTGCGCTTGGTTTGGCCTCGGCGCAACCCCAAAACTCGCCCAAAAACTCATCTGTACCCAACCTGAGCCAATTGCAAGACCGCCTGAATGCCAGCCAAGCCGCTCGAGCGGAGCAGGCCAAAAAAGTGGAGGTGTTGCGCTCGAGTCTGGGGAAACTGAGCCAGCAGGAGCGGCAAAAACAGCTCGAGTTGCAAGAATCCAGCCGCCAGATTGCGGTGTTGCAAAACGGCATTATGGATACCCAAGCCAAACAAAGCCAGACCCAAAACCAGATCCTTGAGGTACAAAGCCAGCTCGAGGTGAGTAGCGCCAAAGTAGACCGCTTGCGGGTCAGTGTCTCGAGATTGATGGTGCGGATGTACCGCAGTAAACGCGGTGAATATGTGCGGCTGATCGCTCGAGCAGATACCTTACACGAGGCACTTTTACGCAGCAATTATGCCAACCGCATGAGCAAACAAGACCTCGAGCTGATCGATTCGCTGAAAAGTGCCATTACTTTGCTCGAGGCTCAAAAAACCGAACTGGCAGCCTTGCAAAGCCGTTTGGGGCAGCAAGAAAAGTCTTTGCGGGATCAGCAGGCAAAACTGAAGGGCCAACAAAATATTCAGCAACAAGCGGTAACAGTATTGCACCGTACCCAAGTGGGCCAAAATGCCCTGCTGCTCAATACTTTGGACAGCAAAAAGCAAACCGAACTGCAAATGGGTAGCCTGATGCAACAGATTACCAGCGAAAAAGCACGGCTCGAGCGGGAGCGTTTGGAACGGCTTCGTCAACTCGAGGAAGAGCGCAAGCGCCGCGAGGCCGAGGCCAAGCGCATTGCTGCCGAGCAAGCCCGCCTGAAGCAGTTGGCAGCCGAAGCCGAGGCCAGACGGGTTGCTGCCGAACAAGAGGCCCAAAAACAAGCCGCCCTTGCCGAGCAAAAACGCCAAGCTGCTGAACAAGAGGCTCAAAAGCAAGCAGCCGAACAAAAAAGGCTCGAGACACAAGCTGCCAACAAAAAAACAGCAGCAAGAGCCGCAACTTTGCGGGCAGAGCAGGCGCGTCAGGCCACCATAGACCAGGCAGAAGCCGCCAAGCGTGAGGTGGAATTGGCGACGGCCCGCAAAAATGAAGCTGATGCCAATGCAGAAGCGGCTCGGCTCAAGCGGGAGAAAAACGCCTTAGATAAGCGAAGTGCGGTCAATGAAGATGCAGGTAAACGGGCCATTGCCAAAGTTCGTGATCTGAATGCGGCAATTGTTCCCAAAAACTACAGTGGCAGTCTGGGCTTTCCCATGCCTGGAGGCCGTGTGACCACGATTTTTGACGGTTCTTATGTGCTGGTCAGTGGGCAAGAAGGGGCCGCTGTCACTGCCACAGGTGCAGGAACGGTTCTGCAAGCGGCCTACTATGCCGCTCAAGGAACCGTGATTGTGATTCAGCATAGCGACAGTTTGGTTTCGGGGTATTTGTGTTTGCAATCGCCCACAGTCAGTTCGGGGCAACATGTCTCGAGCGGTCAAGTGATTGGTTATGCAGGTGGCTGCCCCGCTTCAGGGAATGACACCATTGGCTACGAAGTCAGTTTGATCCAAGGGGGCCGTACCATTCCCGTCAACCCGCTCTAAATTTTTGTAAAATCCTCCGAACATCCCCTCGAGTGCATTCTTGGGGGTTTTTTTGGCTCGAGTGTGTGGTGTTTCCCCTCGAGCTACATCATGTGCATTTGTACCAATTCACTTGGTACTAATTGACTAAAGGGATTGTTACAGCGTCCATCGGGGGTGAAGGGGCAATTATCGGTCATATGCTCCTCGAGGGCCACGAAAGGCTCGAGTTTGCGTTTGCAAATGGCTTCGCCTCCTTTGATCCGCTCGGCAAGGGCCACGGTTTCGTTCATTGGGGTGTCTTGCAGTTCGCTGCGTAAAAAATGAATAAAACGGCGGTAATGCTCGATGGCAGCGTATTTATCTTCCACTACCGACAGGCAAGTCATCAGCTTTTGGTGATAGTTTTCGCCGATGTAGGGATCGGCCCGCAGCGCCCGTGCCAGTGCGCCCACCGTGGAAGCACATTGCCCATGTTCGCAATACAAAAGTGACAGCTCGAGCAAAGCCCGCACATAGGCAGTTTTATGCTCCTCTCGAGTCTGAGCCACCCAATCCGCATCGATACCCAACAAATAATCACCCGTATAAAGCCGAATGGCCTTTTGCAGCTCGAGCAAGCGGGTTTTGTTGCCCAGCGGGGTGGCTCGGTCTACTCGGTCTGCACAGCCCAAATGCTGATAAAACTGGTACAGGTCGCTACACGCCATCACTTCTTGGGAAAGTTGGTAGCGCCCGTATTGCTCGGTCAGGGTATCGGTACTGCCCAAGGCGGCGCGGATACGGTGCAAAGTGACTCGAAAGCGGTTATTGACGCTAGGAGACTCATTTTCATTCCAGAGTTCTTCAAAAATTTCGGCCTTGCTGCGGCCTTCGGGGTGGGAAAGCAAATAGAAAAATAAGCCCTTGGCGGGTTCGGAATGAAAGTTTGCCTCGAGCTGATCCACCCAAACGTGGGTTTTGCCCAAAGTATTGATGTGTAAGGTGGATTGCGTGGACATCTTTTATTCTCCTCGAGCCGAACGATTCTTGAGATGTGTACCAAGATGTGTACCAAGATGTGTACCAAGATGTGTACCAAGATGTGTACCAAGATATATGCCCAGATTCGCCTTCATACCCAAAACCTTATTCAAAACCATACCTAAAATCATACCTAAATAATTTGCTACAACCATTACCAAAGCATTACTCGAGCCACCTCTCGAGCGATTAGTCAAAATTATTGCACACGATGCTAGCTCACAAGTATTGTGCGAATGACTACACAAATTTTCTCGGTAATGCCATGGTAATCCTGTCATGTGAGTGTGAGAAGCGAACTCCATTAGGCCCAAGGAGGCCAGTGTGCTGAAAACCCTGCTCGTCCCCATTCAAACTGCAATTTGTAGCAGCCAATGCAGCGAAGTCAGCGCCCAATATGCCTTTGATCTCTCGAGGTTGCTGGGTAGTCAAGTGATTCTTTTTCATGTTTTAGAAGCGAACGAAACCCCAGAACAAGCTCGAGCATTGTTGGAAAAAATATCCAGCAACAGCCGTTTTATGCCACAAAAAATTGAGCAACCCCCCAACCAAAACCCGCTATCCCAGCAAATCCTCGAGCTAGCAAGGCGCAAAGAAGTGGATTTAATTGTGCTGGGGATCTCGGATACCGAAATTCCCAATCCAGTCATCAGCGAAATTATTGCGTGTAGCCGTATTCCCGTGCAATTGATCCCCCAAAACACTCGAGCCAGCCCAATTCGCTATTTGGAGCAGTTAAAACAACACCTTGAGCCATACCCAGAGACATTCCTAGAGCCACATCCTGAAAACCTGTAATGTTTCGGTAATTGCCTCAGGTTAAATTAAAAATACGAAATAAACACCACGAGGTGATCTGTGATGTTCAAAAAAATTCTGATTCCCTTAGACGACACCCAATGCTCCAAACAGGCCGCCGAAACTGCACTGCGCCTTGCCAAAGAATGGACTAAACATGGGGGTGAAACCGAGCCAACCAAAGTGGTGTTACTGCATGTGATGGAACCCGACATCATCTATGTCTACGAAAGTGCTAACCTCAACCCCTTTCAAGAGCAAGCCAACAAAATGCTCGAGCCTTGGATCAATCTGGCACACACTTTGGATGTTCCTGTAGAAATGGAACTGGTCTCCCGCAGCGATCAGAGCGTGGCCCAAAGCATCGTGGAAAGCGCCAAAGCATATCGATGCGACCTGATTTTGATGGGAACCCACGGCTATGAAGGTATGGCTCGAGTCTTGCTGGGTAGCGTTGCCGAGCGGGTTTCTCAACTGACTACCCTGCCTGTGCTGTTGCTGCATCAGGGTATCGAGGTGAATTCGGTGGCCCTTAAGCGGATTTTGGTTCCCACCGATGGCAGCAATCCCGCCGAAAATGCGCTAAACCAAGCTGCAAAAATGGCAAGCGATTTAGGCGCACAGCTCGAGATTTTACATATTGTTCCAGAGGTTCCCCCTCTGTACACCGATTTTGGCTCAATCAATTACCTCGAGTGGCAAGAAACCCTCGATCTGCATGGTGAAAAAATGGCCGAAGCCCTGAAAATTCGTTTCCCTGCCGCCATAATCACTTGCAAAAAAGCTCAAGGCCTGTCACTGGCCCAAACCATCCTCGAGCAAGCCTCCAAAAACCATAGCCAACTGATTGTGATGGGAACCCACGGCAGGCGTGGACTCGAGCGGCTGGTGCTGGGT
>JANYFS010000497.1 GCA_025359705.1 Deinococcales bacterium
GTCCATTAAAAAACTCCTTAAGCAGGATAGTGTAGCTCAGATTGAGAGACAGGGGGTGAGACGGTAAAAATCGCTGACTCGAGGGGGTTGCTGCACTCGAGGGTAAGAGCGTAGAAGCATAAGAAAAAGACTTTGTGGCTCGAGTACCTCATCTTTTCAATATCTGTTCAACGAAAAACGAATACCTGAAATACGAACAATGGACTCACCTCACGGATTATTCGCGCTCGAGGGTAGGGTTAAAAAATTGGCTGGGAGCTGTTGCAATGCAGCAAAACGTTTTGCGGAATCTTGGCCCAAATAAATCAGTACCTCGCCAGAAGCGACAGGAACCCGCAACCCATCGAAGTGGGAGAGGCCCAAAAAGTTAGCGAAACGTTCGGCATCTTTGGTACGGTTTCGGGTGATCACTTGGCTTTGTTCGGTGCTGACTTCACGGGTCTCGAGCTTGGATATTTTAAAGCCTCGAATCTGTAAATACTGGGCCAAGCGATTGCCCAAATCGGGGACTCCACTGGCATCCAACACCCGCACCACACCAGCTCGAGCGGTAGGGTTTGGCACAGCATTTTGGCTGGGGTCGGCTTCGTTTTGCATTTGGGTAAAGGTTTGGGTATCCAAGCCCAAATAAGACGTACCCGGTATCTCGAGGGTGGGCAAGGTTGCCATTTTCAGACGGTACGCAGACAAATGCGGAACCATTTCACTGAGCAAGCTGGGATCGGCATTGGTTTCCACCCCACTCTCAAAATTGGAGAGCAGTGTGGGCAACACCTGAAGCCCACGGCTCGAGCGCAGCTTAGACAACAACTGAGCAATGGCGACTTTTTGGCGATCCATTCGACCATAATCGTCACCAAAACCCTTGCGAACCCGCAAATACAAGACCGCATCGGGGCCACGCAACAGATGTGATCCTGGCTCGAGGTGAAAATTGATTCCTGCGGCTTTGTCGGTAAAATCCACTTTTTGGCCTGGCGGGATGGTCACATCCAAACCACCGAGGGCATCAATCACCTGCTCGACATACTCGGTATGCACCACTGCGTAATAGTCGATGCGTTTACCCAACACGCTTTCCACATCGCTGACCATTTGCTCGGGGCCGCCCAATTTGTAGGAAGCATTGATTTTACGGCGTTGATTGGGAACTTGGGTATCTCGAGGCAGGCTAAGCAACTCTACTCGAGTGGTACTAAAATCGATAAAAATGAGGGTATCGGTGCGTTCTCCCGCATCAATTTTACTTTTTTCACCTTTGGCACAGCGCCGCGCAGGAGTGTGCGAATCGGCCCAAGCGCAATAAGAAACATCCAAACCCGCCAGCAAAACTCCAAAACTGGGAGCCTGACCCAGCACCGAAAGAATTGGACTCGAGTGCAGTTGTTTTCCTTGCTGGGTCAGTAAGGTATAACCCGATACACCAAGGGTAACAACCATCAGCGACGCAACTTGGAGCGCCCTCCAAAGTGGAGCAGTATGGCTGTGGGGGCGTTTTTTTCTTTTTTTAGATTTAGAAGGTATCGCGGTTTTAGATTGCACCATTGGCAGATTAAGTCTATATCAAATACCTGAACGGCTCGAGGAAATGGTGTAAACCTGTAAAACCAGAACCACATTGGTAACTGTCGATGAACCAAGACTCCAATTGCTAAAACAGTTGGAGTCTCAAACGATTCAAGCGAACTTTTCAGCGAATTTTTCGGTAAATTTTTCCGTAAATAGGCTACACGGCATACACACCCAACCATGCACCTCGAGGGTGCGGGGGTGTACCCGAATGCCCCTACCCTGCAAATACTCTACTTTGCTACAAATAGCCAGATGAAGCGCCGCCTCGAGGTCGTCGAAAGCCAGTTCGCGGATACCCGCATTGACTCCGCGCCCAGGTTCGGAAACATCGGCAATATATACCACTTTGGAAAGATCGTTACCCGCACGCGGGCCTGTAGTGTGATCTTCCACTGCTTCCAAAACCTGCACATCGTTAAAGCCCCAGCGCTCGAGCAACACCCGCGCCGCACGTCCATGCACTGCCAAAGGATGTTGGGCATCCAAATCACACTCGGGAGGAGCAAGGCGCAACAGCTCCGAAGCACTGAGGTCTCGAGCCAGATCGTGAAGCAAGCCTGCGGTAAAAGCACGTTCGGCATCCAACCCATTGGCTTGGGCAATAAAATAAGACAGATAAGCCACGCGCAAGATATGTTGGAAGCGGCGCGGCTTGACCATCAAACGCACCCGCTCTTGCCAAGGTGCTAAATTTGCTAGAAAATCGGGATTCAGGTAAAACTCCAGACTCGAGGGACGCTCGAGCAAAAAGTGGGTTACTTCCCGTTCGGAAGGGGTCAAAATTGGGGTTGGGGGGTATGGCAAGCTATAAAAAATGGTCAGCTCCTCTGGTTTGATTTTCGAGGTGAGGCATTTACCCTCGAGTGATCTCGAGCGAGTTTGGATTATGGGTGGGTTTGGATACAACCTGTGTGCTTTTGGGAAGGTGAGCGACTCCAGGATTTTTTAGGATTTTTCGGGATTTTTTAAGTTTTAACCGAAACGAAGTTCTTCAAAAAATAATGGAAGAACCTCTTCATTGCTCGTTCATTATACGGCAAATTTTGCGAAATATCTGAAATCCGATTCAATATTCTCATCAAGAGGTAAGGGACTTATAAAACAGCGTCTGGGACATTGCTTTGAAAGTTTTGTACTGAGTGTGATGTTGAAAGGTATGCTCAAGCCCTCGATATGTGAAACGCTTACACAAGCTTGCTGCTCCCAAAAATCCCCTGTTTCATTTTAAAAAAAACCTACCGAATCTGTTTTTCGCCTGGCTTTGGTACATGGCACAACTTGGCATAACTTGGCGCAACTTAATATACCTTGGCACAACAAGATGTCCTTATCAGCAGATGAGCAACGTATACTAACAAGTGTGACCCACGATCTCTATAACGCGCTTAGCAGCCCGCGCGAGCAACTCGAGACTGCTGTGGCCCACCTCGAGTCGGCCCCATTTGCATTGTCCTACGCCAACGCCAGCGCAACCTTGCTCTCGATGATTAAACTTTTTCACCCAGGCGACCGCATTTTGATCGACCATAACGCTCCCCCACTGCTCGAGACTTGGAACAGTGCAGGTTTGAAAGTGGAGCGTTTGGATTTGCAACACTGTGACTTGGCAGCCCCGCATTATCAGGGGGTCAAACTGATTTGGACGACCCAGTGCAACCCTGAGCTTTTAGCAATGGCCCATATGCAAGGAGCCTGGATTTTGCTGGATAGCACCCTAGCTCCTGGGCGGGGCATGTGTGGGGCCGACCTGGTGTACTACGGTCATGCGGGTTGCCTGAGTGGACAAGGCGACTTGACCCTGAGCATGTTGATCACCGCCTCCGAGACCCTGTTTGAAGCCTGTAGTGTGGGGCGAATTCCGCCTGGCTTGGTGGAAAGCCTGCTGACCTTGCGAGCTTTGGATACCTTGGGCCTGCGTTTGGAACGGGCCAAAGAGACTGCCGATTTGCTG
>JANYFS010000569.1 GCA_025359705.1 Deinococcales bacterium
GGCTGGCCCAGCTCGAGCATCACATAATTGCTGGCATCCACCACCAAATTGATCGGGCGCTGTCCACACAACAGCAAACGGCGCTGAAGATGCAGCGGACTGGGGCCGTTTTGCACCCCCGTGGCGCGGCGGGCCACAAAATGACTGCACCCCGCTCGAGCCTGCTTGGAAGGGTCGCCTTTGATAACCGCAGTGGTCTCGGGCAAGATCTCGAGGATGATTTCTGAGTTATCGCTCGAGTCTGGCTGTAGACCCGCGCTGGGCGGCTGCAAAGCAATATTCAAGTACGCGGCTAAGTCTCGAGCCACCCCCAAAATACTCAGGGCATCGGCGCGGTTGGGGGTTACTTCCACATCCAGCACGCTATCAGCGGCCCAGATGCTGTGCAGCGGGGTTCCTGCGGCGGCGGTATCCACGGGTAGCAGCAGCAATCCACCGCTATATTCACCCACCCCCAGTTCGGCAGGCGAGCAGGTCATGCCCCAAGATTCAATCCCTTGCAGGCTACGAATCCCCACCTCGAGTTCGCCAATGCGCGTCCCAGGAGTCGCCACCGCCACCCCCACACCCGCCCTTGCATTGCTGGCCCCCGTCACAATGGCCTTAATTTCCCCGCTAATATCTCCGCCAATATTGACCATCAGCAGATATAAATGGGTCTCGGGGATGGCCTCACAGCTTTGCACCACCCCAAAAATCACCCCAGCGGGCGGGGCTGGAATGGCAGAAATCCCCTCGAGCGGCAGGCCCAATTTGGCAAAAGTAGGCTCGAGTTCGGCGGCGGAAAGGTTTTGTAGGAGGGTGGGAATCAGTTCGTTTAACCAAGATAGGGGTACAAGCATGGTATGAGGCTCCTTTAGATTGTAGTGGTTCGTTATCCGTTAGTTATCGTCTGGGAATATACAAGTTTATGCGTCGCGGTCTCTTCCGTTAATTAGGTTGATCGCCTTGATCATTTTCATATAAGAATCGTTGTCGATTAGAGGGTTTAGGATGAAATCTTCACAGGCATCTTCGATGGTTTCAAAAATCCCAACGGTAACAGTTTGGCTGAGCTTAACCAAATCCACCCGAATTTTACTGTTTTCGTCAACGATGAAGCGAATGAATTGGATGTTGTCGTTGCGGCAATCGACTCTTAGAATCTCGTATTTATCCATATATTCAATGACCTTTATTCTGCATCAATAATTTTGCTACTGTTGGGGGCTTGCTCGAGAGTTTTGGTAGTGCTGTCTTGGTCTAACTGCGGCACCTCACGGGCCAGACCGCTGGAATCGGGCAAGGCTCGAGCGGTTTCGTTTTGAGCTGCCAACTCCTCGAGTGAAATGCCTTTTAGTTGGGCATAGCGTTCTTGTACCGAAGTGGGCAATCCTTGCACATCAAAGTTCTCGAGCAGTTCTTCAAAATCGTGCGCGTTCATATCCTCGAGCGATAAACCCATCATGCCCAGCATGACGCTAAACATGTCATCTTCATCGTCGTCTTCATCCGAATCATCATCAGAATTGTTGTCTTCTGATTTGAGGACCATATTATGCTGTTCTTCAGGCTCTTGCAAAGTAATCATGCCGCCACTGGCTTGGGAAATGATTTTGCCAAAAGCGGCCTGATCGCCCATAATCACATCGTCGCCTTTTTTATCGACGCTATAAACCCCTTGCTCGTAGCAAGTTAAGGTAATTTGGGCAAACAGGCTCATATTCGGGTAGGCATAGCCCAAATCACCTTGATTGATCACAAATTGCTTGATGCTAGCATATTCAAAATCGTTGGTGATGCCTTCTACATAAAAAATCACATAGCCGTTAAAGTCCCCAAAAACAGGTAGGGCATTTTCGGGTAATAAAAAAGTACCCTTTTGCACCCCTTGCTCACGCATGGCTTGGTACATCTCTTGAATTTCAAAGCCTCGCTCGAGGGGATAAAAGCTCATGCTTGGCAAGAAGTGAATCAACTCATCTTCCATGCCGTTGTACCATTTGTATAACTCGCGCAGCTCGAGTGGGATTTTCAGGTTCCAGCGGCTGAGCAGGGTATCCAATTGAAAGTCATTCAGTCCTGGTTGTAATGCACTATGTGCCGAGCGGTGGTTTTTCTTGAACCATGCCTTGAGTTGCTCGAGATTTTGTTTTAAACTCATGCCTAAGATCATAATGCCTCCAAAATGGATAATGTCTCCAGTTCTCCGCGAAATTGCCCTAAAACTTTAAGATCATTCTGGTAAAAGTAACGGATATCAGGGATTCCATATTTGAGCATGGCAATGCGCTCTGCGCCCAAACCAAAAGCAAAACCGGTTTTTCCCTCATAGGTTCGAGGTTTTCCCAATGCTTCGCGCAAATCGTCCACCGCTCTAAACACACTGGGATGCACCATGCCGCAACCCCCCAGCTCGAGCCATTTGGATTCGCCGCGCGGGTTCTCCCACCACACCGAAAAGTCCGCGCCAGGCTCGACAAACGGGTAATAAGACGGTTGAAAACGCACTTTGGTACTGGGGCCAAACAAGCCGCGTGCAATCTCGGCAATGGTTCCCTTCAGGTCGCTCATGCGGATGTTGTCGCCCACCAACAAGCCCTCGAGCTGGTGGAACATGCTTTCGTGGGTGGCATCGGTGGCTTCGTAGCGGTAAACCTTGCCTGGTACGGTGATTCGCAGCGGCGCAGTATGCTCGAGCATGTAGCGGATTTGCATCGGGCTGGTGTGGGTTCGCAGCAAGCGACCATCGGTCATCCAAAAGGTGTCCCACAGGTCTCGAGCGGGGTGGAACCACGGGATATTTAGCGCGTCGAAGTTATGCAAATCGTCCTCGACCTCTTGGCCCAGCACCGTTCGGTAGCCCAAACGCCCAAACATCCCCTCGAGGTCGGCAAGAATACGACTGATGATGTGCAACCCGCCCACAGGAAAATGCAGCGCGGGCAAGGTCACATCGATGGCTTCGCTGTGCAATTTGGCCTCGAGCGCAGCCTGTTCCAGCACTTCTTTACGGGCCTCCACCGCCCCCTCGAGCGAAGTTTTTAAAGCGTTGATCTCGGCACCTTTGGCCTTGCGTTCCTCTGGCGAGAGCTTGCCCATTTCCTTGAGCTGGCTGGTCACCAGGCCGTTTTTACCCAAATATTTGGTCTTAACCGTTTGCAATTCCTCGAGACTGCTTGAGGCTAGTATTTCGTCTAGGATTTCGTTTTGTGCTTCGTGTTGCATGAATGCTCCTTTGAGTCGCTTTTTGAGTGGTGCTGTGCCTAAAAAAACCAAAAAAATACCCCAACCAAAAAAAGGTCAGGGCCATCGCTCGAGCGCAAAAATCAGGCTCGAGGGCGGCCCCTCGTGGTAAATGGCGAAGATTTTACACCCAGTTCCAGATCGATACACATTCCATTAGGGTAGCGCCTGATCCGCTCGAGGTCAACCTACTAAGTTCCTCTAAAAGCAAAACCCCAAGAAGTCGTATCCTAAACCCATGAATGAACTCGAGCTATGGGGTGCGGATTTTTTTTATAGTGGAATGGGCTTGCCCCAAGAAGATGTGGGAATGGTGGTTTCTGGATCTTCTGTGGGAGGGACTGTAGTGACGACGGGTAAGCTCGAGGAGTTGCGGCGGATCTACCCGCACGCACTCGAGAAACCCACTGTAAGCGTGATTGCACCCGTGCCAGCCAATGCCCATACCCATTTGGATATGAGTACCATTCCCTTTAAGCGGGATAGCTATACCCCTTGGATCGGTTATGTGGTGCAGAACCGTGAGCAGCGCACCCTCGAGAGTGCAAAAGTGGGTCTCGAGCTGTTGGGTCAGGTGATTCCAAGCTCGAGGCCGATTTTTGGCGATATTGTGTTTAACCCCGAGGTGATGCGTTTTTTGCTGACCCAAGTGGAGGCCCGTGGCGTGGCCTACTGGGAAGTCTTCGCCCCCAATCCTGCCGATGCAGATCGGGTATTCAACGAAACCGTGGCCCAAATGCGCGAATTTAAAGCCCTCGAGCGGCCAGAAAAGATCCGTTTGGGATTATCTCCGCACACCGCACACACGGTAAGTGGTGAATTGCTGCGCCGCTTGGTGCATTGGGCCAAAGCCGAAGGCGTTCCGTTGCAAATCCATCTGGGCGAATCCCCCGCCGAGTGGCAGCTCTTTCAAAGTGGCACAGGCCCACTGGCTGAGATGATGGAACGCATCTCAGGCGCAACCCTCACCGAAATTTTGGGAGTAGAACCCTCGAGCGAACTGACCCCCGTGGGCCAACTGGCCCGCTTGGGAGTCCTCGAGGCCAGACCCACCCTGATTCACATGGTGCATGTTTCGGAAACCGACGTGCAACAGATCGCTCGAGCGGGGTGTGTGGTGGTGACCTGCCCCCGCTCCAATGCCGCCCTCGAGTGTGGACGTTTCGACTGGAGTCTGTTTGCCCGCTACGGCATTGAGATTGGCTTAGGAACTGACTCGGTGGCATCAGGGGAAAGTCTCAATATTTTGGACGAACTCGAGTTTGCCAAAAACCTGTACGGCGACGGGCTTTCGATGCGCTCGTTGGTACGGGCCGCCGTCAAAGGAAGTTACCGCGCTTTAGGTTTAGAAGTCCCTCGCGTGCGGCGGGGTGAAGTAGCGGGCAATGTACGGGTTTGGTAGCAGCAAGTACCTCAAAATTGCAGTGGTTTTTGATGAAGCCTCGAGGAATGTGAAAGCGTGGAAGGTGGCAGGCTCGAGCTAGGGCGGGGGTTGATCCCGTCCGCTATGCTGTAGCCCATGTCTAATCCCGAACTGATCGGTCTGATTCAAAGCCTAGAAGCGATGGCGGAAGCCGCACTAGGCGAGCTAAGCCCGCTGCAAAACCAAATGCGGCTCGAGGGAGCAGTGGGCAACTCGAGGGGGCGCAACATTGCCGAACGCAACCTGAAGATGTTAAACATGCTCAAAGAAAAAACCAGGGGAAATTTGGATTTCAACGAAGCCGAGATTTTGGGCGGAGCCATCGCCAATCTAAGCCATCTGCTCGAGCGGTTGGCCTAGATGCGGGTGCTGTTGCAACGGGTCTCGAGCGCCAGTGTGACCGTAGAAAACCAAGTGGTGGGCCAGATTGCGCGGGGTTTGCTGCTGCTGGTGGGGGTTGGTTCCGAAGATACGGTGCAGGATGCCGAAACCTTGGCCCAAAAAATTGGCAAATTGCGAATTTTTTCTGACGAAAATGGCAAAATGAACCGCTCGCTCGAGCAGGTTTCGGGTCAGATTTTGTCAATCAGCCAATTTACCTTGTTTGCCAGTACCACAGGCGGAAACCGCCCCAGTTTTACGGGGGCGGCTAAGGCAGAGCTGGGGAACGCTTTGTGGAACACTTTTAATACGGCCCTCGAGCGGCTGGGGTTTACCGTGCAAAAAGGTGTTTTTGGGGCGGATATGCAAGTGGCTTTGGTCAACGATGGGCCTGTGACCTTGTGGCTAGATTCCAAGTCAGACTCGAGGGGATAAAAAAATCAGTTAGGCGAGTAGAGCGGTGTCCCACTCGAGGGCCAGAAGTTTCCGTGCTGTTTGAGCGTTATTCAGTCTTCCTGAACCACCAACGAGCGCACACTGTTGCCCTCAAACCACTCGAGCGAATACTGCTCAAAACCCAAGGCTTGGGCCAAATCTTGGCCCAGTTGTTCTTCGGGCAACCCCTCGAGCCGAAACAGCAAAAATCGGCGCTTGGTTTGGGCCACACTCACTCGAGCGTATAAATTGGGGTCGAGTTCGATCTGTTGGGTACGGTTGGTTTTTTGGGCGCGAGCAAAAGTAATTTGCATGGCCTGAACCAGCGTAATAGTGACAGTTGGATTGGATGCCATATCTTTACCCTAAACCAATTGCGCCAGCAAGCCCGGCAGCAGCATGTCGGTATAGACTCGAGCGATATCGTCGGACTTTAGCGGGCCGCCTTCGCGGTACCAAATATAGGTCCAGTTTGCCACCGACAAGATCAAAATCGCGGCAATTTTGACATCCAAAGTGGCCCGAAAAACCCCTTTCTCGATGCCTTCGCGCACCAAGTCGCGGTAAAAACTTTCCACCACATCGCGGCGCTCGGCAACTTTGTTGTAATACTCGGGGCCAAGGTGCTGCCACTCGTGAAAAAATACCGTAGCGCTATCCAAGTGAGTAGCAATCACCTGAATATGTACCCGCAGCGCCTCACGTAATTTGTCTTGCGGTGACATTTGGGCTGTACGCAAGGGGCGCAGCGCGGTATCGAAGCGGTCTGTGGCCTGGGTAACAATCTCTACCAGCAGCTCTTCTTTGCCGCTGATATGGGCATACAAACTGCCGCCTTGCATTCCCAGCCGTGCCGCAAGGTCACGCATACTGGTGGCGTGATATCCCCGCTGGCTAAATAGCTCGCTGGCAACTTCGTAAATCTGCTCCTTGCGGGTTTTGGTGGATGGCTGCATGTACGTAACTCCCATTCTTGTCGCTAAAACGCCTTCCCAGATTCTCCATACTCGAGCCTACTCGAGCGGTTTCTGAAAAATTTGCCTAACGGACACTTGTTTGTTATTCTAACACGCTTTGAGGATGCCTCAGGGTAGGCAAAACCAGACAACCACACAGGGGGTTGTCTAAATCTTAGGTTTAGGCTCGAACTTGGTTTTAAAGAGGATTTTAAAGTTGGGCTACTCAGGCCGAATCACAATATGGCGCACAGTTCCTTCGCCCACCGATTCGGTGGTCACACCGTCCATCGCCTTGATGGTCATATGCACAATGCGGCGGTCAGCGGCAGCAAGCGGCTCCATCTCGAGGGGAATTCCGCTTTTCATCACTTGGGTTGCCAACGCTTCGGCTTGGCGCACCAAACGTTCTTGGCGGCGGCGGCGGTATTGCGCCGCGTCCACATGCACCCGCAGGTCAGGGTGATCACTATCTTTGGACAACACCGTATAGGCCAGCACCTCGAGCGCAGTCAGGGTATGTCCATCGCGCCCAATCAACTGCGCGGCAGATGGCCCCACAATCTCCGCCTCGAGCGCCCCATCCGCTTTGCGTACCCTCACTTGCAAATGCGGATCAATGCGCCCCACCACACCCTCGAGAAAGTTTTTGAGGGCCACCGTTGGCTCGAGCGTAGCAGTCCCACTGCTCTCGGAGCGGGCTAATGTTTCCTCGGGTTCTGGGGTTTCAAAAGTTGGGTTGGCTTCAGCAAAGCTGCTGACACTCGAGGGCTGGCCTTCTTCTTGGGCTTCGCTGATGCCCAAATCTGCCAAGTAGTCGTCTAAATTAGTCTTTTTGTCCATCGTTCCCCTAGTTTAGCGAATTTATTGTAAGTATGCCGAATACGCTGCAAGATCGTGGATAATCCCGCAATATCCCGCAAGATCTCGAGCGACTCAACCAAGCGATCCAAAATACCCTCGAGCTACTGAGCTTGAAAAATTGAGCGAAAATAAAAAACGGAGACTCACCCGCTCGAGCCTCCATTTCGATTTTCATTTTTGTATTCCCGCTCGAGGTCTTGCTCGAGGTCTTATTTAGGAATCTTATTTGGTAATCTTACTGGCAACTACTTTGATCACATTGCGTTTTTCCATATGTTGCGCGACCCAGCGGTTAATCACCAGATATTGGATCACCCCAATAAGGGTAGAGATCACGAAGTAAATAGTTGCACCTGCGGGAAATTGCAAAGCAATAAAGGCGAAAATAGGGTAAATGAATACCTGCTGGCGGAACATTTCGGGAGTCTTGCGGGTGGTGATCCACAAGTTCAAAATGTTGACCCCTACATACAAGACGGGCAAAATATATAAAGTATCGGGCAAAGAAAGGTCGGGCAACCAAGCGAAGCCTTCGCGGAATTCGTAGTAATACGGAACCCGCCACATCACAAACCAAATCGGCATTTGCACAATAGCAGGTAAGCAACCCGCTACAGGGTTGACATTGTGTTCCTTATAAAGCCGCATGGTTTCTTGTTGCAAACGCTCGGGATTTTCTTTGAATTTGGCTTGCAGTTCTTTGACTTGCGGCTGAATGGTTTGCATTTCGGCGGTAGACAAGTATTGGCGGTGCATCAGAGGCCAGAGTAGCGCCCGAATGAGTACCGTAATTAGAGCAATGGTAAAGAACCATGAGCCAATCACCCCATGAATGGCGGTCATTAGCCACATTAGCCCTTGCGATACCCGACCCCAAATATTGGGTTCAAAAAGCCCAGGTAGATCTATAAAGCCCTCGAGCTGTAAGCGCACCAATTCTTTGCGGCCCCCGTAAACCTTTAAATCGGCAGGGCCGCTTAGCTCGAGTTTAAACTTGTGCGGAATGCTGATTTGGGTGGCATTTTGGGAAGGAATTCCAGGAATCAAAGTGGCATTGACCGAAGTAGTGCCTTGGGGTTGTACAATCAATGAACCTGAATCGTTGGAGTTCCAAAAGGGGGGATCTTTTTGAATCGCAACATAGTTGATGTTGGATACCGCACCCGCATTGATAATGCTGGGTGAATTTTTAATAACCGCTTGCATAGTGGCAACATCCGAACCATTCACCCCCGCAAACTCGAGGGAATATTTGGTCGCACCAATCACATTAACTTTCACTGCCAAAGTAAAGCGGCTGGGGTCAATTTCAATTTTCTTTTGAACCGTAACTGCACCTTGTTTATACTCAAATTGTGCCAGCAGCTTATCAGGCTTGGCCTGATCGCCAACGCTCGAGACTTGGGGTGGTTTAATATCACTAACGGGGTCGGTGTTGCCCAAATCGCCAACCACTAACCCCTTTTGACCACTAAACAGGTTATTTGCCAACTGGTTTTGCAATTGGCTGATGTCAGGCGGATTGACGGTGGTATTGATGGTACTGGCCCCGACAATGGGCTTAACATACCAACTGACCATTTCACCGCGCTCGTTGAAGGCCAAGTCGTAGAGGTTGCCCGTAAAAATCACTTCGGGGCGTTGGTCGCCGTCTAGGTCGGCGGCTGTGACCCACTGGGGTTTGACATTGGCAAGTGCAGTGCTGGAAAGCAGCACAATTGGAAAAATCGGCAGGATGAGCAGGCGCTTGAGCAGTTTTTTGAGGTTCATTCAGTTCCTTGATTTGGAGAATTCGGCTTTTCCTGCGGCTGACCTCGAGGGGGCGGCACAGGATCAAAACCCCCAGGGTGCAGGGGATGACACTTGAGTATACGCTTTAGCGCCAAAGCAGTCCCCCGAATCCCGCCATGTATTTGCAATGCCTCGAGCGCATAAGCCGAGCAGGTCGGGTAAAATCGGCACACCCCAGCCCCCTTAAATTTGCTGACTTTGCGGTAAGCTTTGACCCCCAGAATCAGTACAAAGGCCAATGGATCGACAACGGGGGGTGGAGTTTTTTTTGGCGTAGGGGTGTTCATTTGGGTGTTCATTTTTTGTTGGCCTGTTTTACTTGCGGACGCGGGTTCTTGTTTTTTAGGGTTTTGATCGGACGCGCAAAAGCCAGCTCGAGGGCCACCTTCAGATCGGCAAAATCTGCACTGAGTACGCTGGGATTCAGCAGTAAAATGGCGCGGCAGGGGTTGGGCGAAATCAGCCGCAAGGCTTCACGTACCCGCCGTCTGGCTCGGTTGCGTTTGACTGCATTGCCCACACTTTTCTTGGAAGCCACAATTCCCACTACGGTGCTGGGTTGCCAAGGTTTCCCATAGAGCGGACGGTAGGGTAAACGGCGCAAGGTAAAAAAGGAAGTGCGAACCGTATCGCCCGAAGAAACCCGCCGAAATTCGGCTTCACCTTTTAGCGAAATAATGGGTGAAATACTCGAGGCAATATTTGGGGAACCCGCAGTACGCTCGAGTGGGTTTGGATTTTGGGGCGTGTTGGATTCAGGCATGTTTGGGTACAGATTGTGATCTCGCTCGAGGTTGGCGGGGTATATTTTGCCAAATCACTGTACTGCAAAATTCGGTGAAAGAAATGTTGAAATGTCCCATAAACGTCCCAGAAATATTTCAGAAATATTCCAGCAATATCCTATCTGGTGTGACAAAAAAAGATCGCAGTTTATTAACTGCGACCTGTAGAATTGCAAACACACCGTGCCAGCAAATGGTGCTAGCAAATGCCTCAGACTGCGAGACGGTGACGGCCCTTGGCACGTCGGCGGGACAAAATCTTGCGACCACTGGTGGTTTCCATGCGAACACGGAATCCGTGGGTGGTAGCACGTTTACGGCGGTTAGGTTGATAAGTACGCTTCATCGTGGCCTCCTTGAGAAGTACCCCTCGAGGGGGTTCACAAAAAAAGAGTGTAGCACAACTCGAGCGGTGGTGAAAGGGGTGTGTTGATGTGAAGTTTATGTCTCGAGTGGGCTACGATTTGGAGCGGTGAGCGCTCGAGCGGGTGAGTATTGGTTCTTTTTGTGGTGCGGCACAGCTCCCGCGAACAATCAATCGCCCCGAGAACTCAAGATAAGGATTAAGTAATAGCTCAGATGATGTGTTCGCCTCATCTGCATTTGATGTATATTTCCTATCGAGTGCATCAATCACCATTTTAGCTGCCGCTTCTCCCATAGCCTGAATTGGTTGTTCAATAGAGTCAATGGGTGGATTCACCAAACCCATCCAAGGATAATTATCAAAAGTGAGTAGTGAAATATCTCGAGGTATTATTAGGTTTAATTCACGCAAAGCGTGATAGGCTCCTACTGCTTGTGTTCCACTCAGGGCAAACAGAGCAGTGGGGGGTTCTGGCAATAACATCAATCTATGTGTAGTTATATAAGCGGTCTGCTCGTTCAAAAGTCCTACACTCTGATACTCGATTGGCACATTTAATCCCAATTCGGTCATAGCATGTGGAAAAGTTTTTGAGCGCAATTCTGGGTGGAGTATTGGATCATACGTTCCCAATGCCGCAATACGGTGGTGTCCCATACTATGTAAATGACGTACTCCCATTCGCACACATTCGGCATGATTCAACATAACTGCATTGAAAGGTGCTTCGGGTAAATGATAATCCACTTCAACAATGAAAACGCCCCGTTCTTGCAATCTCATCAAGTATTCACGGCTGTGTTCGCCATAGCCAGGTCTCACAATAACCGCAGAAATACGCTGCCCATACATTAGACGCAGTTCTTGGAGGTCAAGTTCGCTAGAGTATTCGTTTTCACTGATGATCAAACTGTAGCCTGCCTTGCGGAGGGTTTGCCCAATAGCTCGGGCAAGCTCGGCAAAAAAGGGTTCCACAATCGAGCCTACAACCAGCCCTACCGCACGACCTTGCCCACCCCGTAAGGCTCCTGCTCGTTGATCCGCTTCGTAGTGGAGCGCTTCTACTGCACGCATTACTTTTTCCAATGTTGCAGGGTGCAAAAGTTCGGGGGTGCGTAAAGCACGTTTGGCAGTGGTAGATGAGACACCAGCAAGTTTGGCGACATCAAGAATATTAGCCATGATTTAGTATAGCGAGTATTTTTAGACCTTCACAAGAGAATACCTTCACAAGAGAAAAGAGAATCAAGAGCAAAAATGTGTGCTTTTTGGCCTTCAATGGTTTCTTCGATCAAGCCGCACCATCCAAAACCATCCAAAACCATCCAAACCTATTGGGCAAGTTGCTCAAAAATGGGATATATATTCTTGTTTTGTGGCGGAAATGCAATCGGGAAAGAGCAATTTTTCGCACGAAGATTGCTCAAATTCCCGCTTCAGAGCGTAAAAAGTAAGATTGGTATTAAGATTGGTTTTAAAACCAATCTTAATACCGGTATTTGGGTAATTTACAATTGATAAGGATTTGTAAATTTTTCTTCAAAAAATCGGATAAACGTTTCCAAAAATACCCACTAGACAAAAGCGTTTGGATGCGCTTATACTGATGGTCACGAGGCCATTTTAAGAAACAGCATATTTGGAGCATGTTTTACTTCACTGTACCAGTGAAGTGTACATGTTTTAGTTATGTCTGGCCTTTTTCCTGAGGAGGAAATATGAAGCATCTCAAGTATCTCCGTTTTACCGCATTCTCACTGAAGTTACGCTCGAGCGCCCTTGCTGCTGCCAGTTTGTGTGGAACTATCGCTTTTGGATCGGCTCAAGCCGCCACCGAATTGACGATTGCTACAGTAAACAATCCTGATATGGTGACGATGCAAAAACTCACCCCTGAATTTCAAAAAGCCTACCCAGATATTAGTCTTAAATGGGTTGTATTGCCCGAAAACGAATTGCGCCAGAAAGTAACATTGGATATTGCCAGTAATGCTGGCGAGTTCGATGTAGCTACGGTAGGCACTTATGAAGTACCCATTTGGGCTAAAAATGGTTGGCTCGAGCCACTTGATCCATTGTTTGGCAAAAATGCAGGTATCGCTAAAAGCTATGATCTTAAGGATGTAGTTCTTCCTATTCGTAAGGGTTTGTCTTACAATGGTCAACTTTTTGCCTTACCTTTTTATGCTGAATCCAGCATGACCTACTACCGTAAAGATCTCTTTGCGGCAGCAGGTTTGAAAATGCCCATAAAACCAACTTGGGCGCAAGTTGAAAGTTTCGCAGCCAAATTGAATAAACCCGCCGACGGGGTTTATGGGGTTTGTTTGCGTGGTTTGCCTGGTTGGGGCGAAAACATGGCAGTATTTGGTACCATCGTCAATACCTTTGGTGGACGCTGGTTTGATAATTCGTGGAAATCACAATTGAATAGCCCCGAATGGAAGAGTGCCATGACATTTTATGTCAATCTGGTTAAGAAGTATGGCCCTCCTGGTGTTACTAGCAACGGTTTCACCGAAAACTTAACCCTCTTTTCGCAAGGCCGATGTGCCATGTGGGTCGATGCTACTGTGGCAGCAGGGCTACTTAGTGATCCCAAATCCAGCACAGTAGTCAATACCGTGGGTTTTGTTAATGCGCCCACTGGCCCTGGTACACCACGCGGCAGCAATTGGTTGTGGTCTTGGAGCTTAAGTATTCCTAAGAGCACCAAAAAAGAGGATGCCGCATTCAAATTCGTTACTTGGGCAACCAGCAAGGAATATATTGCACTTGTGGCAAAAACCAAAGGTACGTGGGCCGCAGTTCCCCCTGGAACCCGCGAAAGTACGTACAAAAATGCTGAGTATAAGAAAGCCGCAGGAGCCTTTGCTTCTGTTGTATTGGATAGCATCAAGCGTGCTGATCCCACCAAGTCTACCCGCGACCCAGTTCCTTACGTTGGTGTTCAATTTGTAGGTATTCCTGAGTTTCAAGCTTTGGGAACCCAAGTCGGTCAATACCTTGCTGGAGCAGTGAGTGGACAAACCACCATTGACGAAGCACTCGCACAAGGTCAAGCTGCCGCAGAAAAAGTTGCTAAAGAAGGTGGCTACCAGAAGTAACCTTCCGTCTAATCCATCTATATCTAATCCATAGCAAGTGATCAGTAGGGCAATTGCCGAACGCTACGCTGCACGACTGATCATCCCAGTGCAGTACCAAGTGAATCCCATTTGGTACTGCACCAATTGCGTAGTACCTTGGAGGTTTAACGTGTCCGCTCGAACACTCGAGACACCCCCAACTAAGCGGGGATTTAAAATGACCCCCACTGTGTTGGTGTGGCCTGCTCTTCTTTATCTGATTCTCACCACCCAAGCTCCCTTTTTTATGACGGTGTACTACAGCTTTTTTCGCTGGAACTTGGTAGATCCTGTAAATCGGCCTTTTGTAGGACTTGGCAACTATATTGGTTTGCTGACCGATGTTCATAACCTAAACGTATTGGGGAATACTCTCGTATTAACTATTGGAACCCTATTGACCACCGTGATTTTAGGAGCTGCATTAGCCTTGTTGCTCAATCGCCCTTTTCCAGGGCGTGCCTTAGTAAGAACTTTGCTGATGAGTAGTTTCTTGATTATGCCCGTAGTTACGGCAGTAGTTTGGAAAAATATGTTGTTCAACCCCGTATTTGGATTCCTGAGTTGGATCAGCCGTTCTTTGGGGTTGGTTCCGGTAGACTGGTTGGCTCAGCACCCCATGGCGAGTGTGATTACGAT
>JANYFS010000196.1 GCA_025359705.1 Deinococcales bacterium
AATAAAACCCGTACTCCACAGCAAAACAAAGATCAGCGGGGCAAATTTGGGGAACAGATCAGCAGGAGTGGCAGTGGAGAGATTCATACGCTCTCTGACCTAGCTCGAGTGGCCCGCAATCCCATCAGTACCCCAACAACCACCACTGCCACCCCAATTCCCTCGAGCCAGTTGGGAAATTTACCCTCGAGGGCCAAAACACAAAATACCCCCGTCAGGGTTTCCGCCACAATCAACTGGGCCGCCACCGAAACAGGCAGCAAGTGGCTGGCCTTGTTCCACATCCACACCGCCACGCTCGAGGTCAATACCCCCGCAATCAAACTGCCCACAATATAAGAAGCATTCAGGTCGGGAACCCGCACCAGTGGCACATAAAAGCCCATTCCAACCACCACGCACAGCAAGGTTCCCACCCCCACCATGCTGGCCCAATGCGGGCGCACTTCGGGGTGTTTTTTCAGGAAATTGGCGTTAGAAACCCCAAACCAGGTCCAAATGGCAAGGCCACTAAAAGCCGCAACCAAGCCCCACACCACTTGGTTTCCCAGCTCGAGGGTTTTACTTTCACTGCCAAAAAAATGCAGCATCACAATGCCCAAACCCAGCAGCAGCAGCGGAACAATCAGTTTAGAAAAAGGGAATTCGCGGTTCAGATAATTGCCATACAGCGCTAAAGTGATCGGCAAGCCCCCAATAATCAGCGCAGTGATGCTTCCGCCCGCCCACTGCACCCCAAGAGCCAGTAGCGCATAGTAAATCACATTGCCCAGCACCGCATAAAGCAGGGCTTGCCGCCAGAAAAAAAGCGGAAGTTTGAGGGCTCGACGGTCTACAGTCAGCAACAAAACCAAGGAAACCGCGCCGTACACCCCGTAACGCCCCGCAGTCAGCTCGAGAGCGGAATGTTTGGACAGCCATTTGGGAATCAGAAATCCCACGCCCCACAAAATATTGGCTCCTAAGCCGTAGAACAGGCCCAAATTAAAGTTTTTTGTAGTGGTGTTGATCGCTCGAGTCATGTGTGGGGTTCATCCTTTCTGGGTGTTTTAGTTTAAATGGAATTGGGGGTGTAGGGTGTAAATCAAAATTGTATACACTATATATCAAATCGTATACCAAAAATCAAGATCTGGCTCGAGGTTGAGTAGGTTGACTTTTCTTTTTCTGTTATATGTTAAAATTCTTCTATGGCATTCTACGAACATCGGTTTTCATTTGCGGGTAAAAAAGTCGTCCAGTTCAAAGAAACCCTCTTCGACACCAACAAATTTGCCTTTCGGGTGACTCGAGCGTTTGAAGAAGGCCAAACGTGGCTCGAGCAATTTGAGGTGCTGTTGGCGCAGCCCGAAGCCGCAACCCTCGAGGCGTTGGTGGTGGGGATGTGGTCGGACGAGCAATATGACGACGGTTCCCAACCGGTTGTAGAAGCCTTGGTTGCGGCAAAAGGCCAACTCACAAACCTAAAAGCGATCTTTTTGGGTGACATCATCAGCGAAGAATGTGAGGTTTCTTGGCTGCACCAGTCGGATGTTTCGCCCATTTTTGCAGCCTATCCCAACCTCGAGGTATTCGCGGTGCGCGGTTCGGATAGTTTGAAATTTGGTACGCTCAGCCACTCCAGCCTGAAGCATTTGACCGTGCAATCGGGCGGTTTGGATGTGCAAATTGTGCGCGATATTTTGGCAAGTGATTTTCCTAACCTCGAGCATTTGGATTTGTATTTGGGAACCGACGGTTACGGTGCCAATGTTACTTTGGAAGACCTTATGCCCCTTTTGCAAGGTGAATTGTTTCCTAAGCTAACGACCCTTGGACTTCGCAATTCTGACCTGAGCAATGCAATTGCAGAAGCGATCATTCATGCGCCTATCCTCGAGCGGATTAAAGTTTTGGATCTATCGCTCGGAACATTGAATGATGAAGGGGTTAAAGCCTTAACAAACGCTGAAAAACTAGGCGGCCTCGAGAAACTGGATATTCACTATCATTTTGTGAATGCAGAGCCTTTGGCTGAATTGAAATCCCATTTGCGGAAGCTAAAAATCAAAATTGATGCCAGCGAACCTCAAGATGCGGATGAAGACGATTATCGCAGCCCGCAAATTGGTGAATAACCCGCTGGATGTATTGGTGATTGCCCCCCTCGAGAGCCGCCGTGTGCGAGCCTTGCAAAACAGCTTGCTCGAGCGGAACCTTCCCCCTGCAAGGGTGCTGTCTTGGCTCGAGGTGATGCGGGGCGTGCCGCTGGAACAGCATATTTTTCCACACACCATCCTCAAACTCGATTCGCCCAGCGAAGATTGGGCCACCGATAATGCCTTGCTCGAGTTGGGCTACACTTTACCCGAACCAGAAAAACACGGCGGGTACGCTCGAGTGAATGCCCAAAACCTTGAGTACCAACTGGGCGCAATTTTGGCCTCGAGGCAGTGGTATTTGGGTTTTCAGCATGTTTTGGAAAATGTGAAGGGTCAGCTCGAGGGGTTGGGCAGATCCGCTATGAACCACCCCGACGACATCGCCACCATGTTCGACAAACGGGCCACCCACGCTTGGCTCGAGGCGGCGGGAATTGCAGTTCCGCACGCGTTGCCGCCCATTCACAGCTTCGATGAACTTTTTGAGCAGATGCAAGCCGCGCAGTGGTCGCGGGTTTTTGTGAAATTGGCGCATGGCAGCGGCGCGGCGGGGGTGATTGCCCTCGAGACCCACCAAGGCAAATGGCAGGCCACCAGCACGGTGGAAATGCTGGGAAATGGGGTTTTGTATAACACCAAACGCCTGTGGAAATACCGTTCCCTCGAGCAGATTGTGCCGCTGGTAGATGCGGTGTGCCAGCAGCGGGTGCATGTGGAAAAATGGTTGCCCAAAGCCAGTTTCGAGGATCGTATTTTTGACCTGCGGGTGGTGGTGATTGCGGGCCAAGCCAAACATGTGGTGGTGCGGGCCTCGAGGGGAACCATTACCAATTTGCATTTGGGTAATGAACGCGGCAATTGGCAAGGGGTACGGGAAAAACTAGCAGATGTCTGGCTCGAGATCGAAAAAACCTGCCAACATACCATGACCACCTTTCCCCAAAGCCTTTATGCAGGACTAGATGTATTGGTTCATAGCAATTGGAAACACCACGCCATCCTCGAGGTGAATGCCTTTGGAGATTATCACCGCAATATTTTGGTGGATGGTTTGGACACCTATCAAACCCAGCTCGAGGGATATTGTAAAACCTAGCTTTTCTTAGTTTATCTTGGTTTCTCGAGACCCAAAAATAAAAACGTACCAACAACAAGCCAAGTAGAGGAGGGTTTGAAACCCTCCCAGCCTACCAAAGCCAAAGCTCGAGCTATAAAAAATTCAAGAAAAGTTAAGGAAAATAGGATATGAATTCTAAAACCAAAGAAATAACCCCACTCAATGCAAACACCTATATTCCTCATAAAGATGTCTTATTTATAACTTTGGATAGCCTGCGTTACGATGTGGCAATGGCTGCGCTCGAGGCAGGACGCACTCCCAATTTAGCTCGAGTGTTATCCAATCATACACTCAATAAAACATGGGAACTGCGACATAGCCCTGCCACTTTTACTTTGGCAGCACATCAAGCATTTTTTGCAGGCTTTTTGCCCACACCCGCCCAGCCTGGAACCCACTCGAGGTTATTTGCCTCCATGTTTGAAGGCTCGAATACTACAATGGATACCACATTTACCTACCATGAAAGCACTTGGATTGAAGCTTTGAAAAACTTGGGCTATCATACGTTTTGCATAGGTGGAGTGGGATTTTTTAGGCAAAATAGCGACTTAAGTTCGGTATTGCCCAACTATTTTGAACATGCCAGCTATTCGGTTGCGATGGGTGCCACCAGCCCACGCAGCACCCGCAACCAAGTCGCTCGAGCGTTAGAATATGTGCATGAAATTCCAGATTTGGAACGCGTTTTATTGTTTATAAATGTATCTGCTACCCATAGCCCCACCCATATTTTCCTCGAGGGGGCCAAGCAAGATTCGCTCGAGAGCCAAATGGCGGCCCTCGAGTATGCGGATATTCACTTGGGAACCTTATTTGAGTATTTTAAAAGCAGGGGTGGAGCCTTATGTGTGATCTGTGCCGATCATGGCGAAGCCTTTGGCGAAGATGGATATTGGGGACATCGCTTGGCCCATCCTACGGTTTGGAATGTCCCCTACGCCGAATTTTTCTTATCAGATGATTCGCAGAGAAAAGCATGAACCACGCTACTACTTTTAATCTCGAGGCTTTCTTAAATGCCAGCCCTTATCTGGCCTATACCTACGCCTATCCGCATAAAACTGCCTACCGTTCCCTCGAGCCGCGTATTTCTTTAAAAGAGGCATGGGCGCTCGAGCGTTCCGAGGCATTTTTATATGTGCATATTCCTTTTTGTGAAATGCGCTGTGGTTTTTGCAATCTGTTCACCACGGTCAACCCCGACACCAGCCTGGCAGCGGGATTTTTAAACGCCCTCGAGCGCCAAGCGCAGGTGGTGCGCGGTGCTTTGCCCCAGCAAAAAGTGGCTCGAGCCGCATTGGGTGGGGGGACACCCACCTATTTGGAGCCAAAAGAACTCGAGCGGGTTTTTACGATTTTGGATCTGTTTGGGGTGAATTCTGCCACCCCACTGAGCATCGAAACCTCACCCGCTACCGCCACCACCGACCGCCTCGAGCTGCTGAAAAATTATGGGGTAGACCGCGTGAGCATTGGGATACAAAGTTTTGTGGAAACCGAGGCCAGATCGGTGGGTCGGGCGCAGCGCACCCGCGAAGTTGTGACAGCCCTCGAGCGCATCCAGGCGCAGGATTTTCCAACTCTCAACTTGGATTTGATTTATGGTTTGCCTGGACAAACTCGCAGCTCGTGGCTCGAGTCGCTGAAAACTGCGCTCGAGTTCGGCTCACAAGAGTTATTTTTGTATCCGCTGTATGTGCGCCCACTTACGGGCTTGGGGAAAACCAAAAAAAATGGGGATGCTGCCCAAGGTTCGGCATGGGATCTAGAATGGGATGCGGTACGCCTCGAACTATACCGTGTGGCTCGAGATTTTTTGCTCGAGAATGGTTATGCCCAGCATTCTATGCGGGTTTTTCGTCGGGTGGATTCCCCCGCTCGAGCGGGGGGCATGGCCTTCGATGCCCAAGCCGACGGCCTGATCGGGCTGGGAGCGGGGGCGCGTTCCTACACCCAAAACCTGCACTATTCCAGCGAATATGCCGTGGGGCAAGTGGGGGTGCGGGAAATTATCTCCGATTATGCTCAGCGCTCCGAATCCGATTTTGCTTTTGCCGCACACGGTTTTTACTTAGATCCCCTCGAGCAGCGCCACCGTTTTATCTTGCAAGACATCTTCAATGTGGCGGGTTTCTCGAGTACTGCCTACCAAAAGCGTTTTTCCAGCCACCCCCTCGAGGATTTTCCTGTGCTACAGGCTTTGCTTGAGCATGGTTTGCTGAACTTTTCGGCAGGTCAAATCCAGCTCGGCGAACTGGGCCTCGAGCGCAGCGATGCGATTGGCCCGCTGTTTTACTCGAGCGCGGTGCAGCAATTGGCCCACGAATATGCTTGGAGATAGTCAAACCATAGCTAAACCGCTCAGCATCCTGTACCGAGGTTTTCTCTCGAGCTGTAACTATGCCTGCGGGTATTGCCCGTTTGCCAAGCACCTTGAAACCCCCGCCGAACATCAACGCGATGCGGCGGCCCTCGAGCGGTTTGTGCAGTGGGTAGAGGCTCGAGCCGCGCCCACCTCGGTATTTTTTACCCCATACGGCGAAGCCTTGGTTCGCAGCCGCTACCAAAAAGCAGTGCAACGCCTCTCCCGCCTGCCTCACCTCGAGAAAGTGGTGGTGCAAACCAATGGTTCTTGGGGTTTGGACTGGCTGACGGGGGTCAATCTGCAAAAACTGGCCCTGTGGATCACCTTTCACCCTTCCGAAACCAGCATCGAAAAATTTGTGACTAGAGCCACGCTTTTGCTCGAGCGTGGGGTGCGTTTTAGCGTAGGTGTAGTGGGCATCCGCGAAAACCTTGAGGGGATTCAAAACCTGCGCGATCAGCTTCCCGACTCCGTTTACCTGTGGATCAATGCCTTTGATCGCCGTGGTCGGGATTATTACACCCCAGACACCCTCAAGCGCCTGATTCAGATCGATCCGTACTTTGCCCTGAACCTCGAGCGCTACCCTGCTCGAGGGCAGGATTGCCATGCAGGAAACAGCGTAATTAGTATAGATAGCTACGGGATTGCACGGCGCTGCCATTTTATAGAAATGCCCATTGGTAACATCTACGAACTCGAATTTGAACAGCAATTAAAGCCCAAACCCTGTACAAGGGCGGTCTGCGATTGCCATATTGGATATGTTCACCTCGAATCACTAGGATTATACGATGTTTTTGAGGGGGGTATCCTCGAGCGGATTCCTAAAAATTGGTCTATTCACTAAGATATTTATCGAGGGATTCATTGAGACATTCTAAAAACCCCTTGTCTTAAAAATTACTCGAGAGATTATTGGGGAGATGTTTGCAAAACAGGTTTCTCGAGTTCACCCTTCTTCATTTCGGCCCACACTGTGACCATTACCCCAAACAATAATACTAAACCCCCCGCAACAATACTCAAGGTCAAATTTTCTTTAAACAACCATGCCGCCAACAGCGAAGCCCCCACAGGCTCGAGCAGAATCACCACCGTGACCAGCAGGGGACTAACATGCCGCATGGCCCAATTGAAAATGGTGTGACCCATCAGTTGCGGAATTAAAGTGATCAGGGCAATCCAAACATAAAACTCGAGGGGGGCAGTGTAACCAATACCCACAATTAAAGGCCACGGGGCTAATACCAAACCCGCTGTGCCGTAGGCAATCCCCGCATACAAGCCAATCGACAAACCCAATTTTTGGGCCTGTTGCCCCGCCAAATAGTAACAGCTCACGGTAATTGCGCCCAGTAGCGCCAAACTATTGCCCAAAAGCGGGTTAGACAACGGACTCGAGGGGGTACTGGTACCTCCCGAAAGACCAATGATTACGCTGCCCAAAATGGCGAATCCAATGCCCACAAAGGTCAACTTGGGTGGAACCTGCCTAAAAATCAACCACATTAGCAAGCTGATCCAAATGGGGTTGGTAGTGACCAGAACCGTAGAAATCGCCACCGAAGTATAGCTGAGGCTGGTAATCCACAGCGCCAAATGCAGGGCCAGAAATACCCCCGCCAAAGCCGCAAAAAATACCGCTCGAGGGGTGGGTTTGGTTTTTCGCACACTCGAGAGGGTGGCGGGCAAAAGCAGGCTTCCTGCCAAAATCATCCGTGCAGCCGCAATCAGCAGGCCGATATGTGCGTTGCTGCCACCGTAGGCGTGTTGGGCTTGGCGAACCAAAATGGCGGCAAGCGAAATGCACAGCACGCCCAGGCTGAGGATGGAGGTGATTTTGAGGGGGGTTGGTTTCATATAGAGAGCCACGCCTCCATTTGCGAGGGAGTTAAATTGCTTCCACAAAAAATGACCCCCACTTTTTTCCCCTCGAGCTGACTCTTAAACTTCCTTTCTAATTTCATGGCACCTGCCAAAGCCACTGCTCCTGATGGTTCCAGCACTACTCCCAACTCGAGGTGGGCGGTTTTCATGGCTTGGAGCATTTCTGCATCTGTGATCAACCAAATATCGTCGATGGTATTTTGTAGATCCTCGAGCGCCTCTGGAATGGGAATGCGGGTTCCGATTCCGTCGGCGATGGTCTGCATCGTGGGAGTGGAAGTCACTTGGCCTGTGCGCCACGATACCTCCATGCAGGGCGCACCACTGGCAGCCACCCCAATCACTCGAGTGTGGGGGCTGTGGGCCTTGATCCAACGGGCCATGCCGCCCAATACCGCGCCATTGCCCAGTGGAATCAGCACCGCGTCAAAAGGTACTCCAGCTTGGAGCAATTCCACCGCAATACTGCCCGCACCCTCAGAAATCAGCGGCTCGAGGCCATCTTCCACCATGATCTGCCCCGACAAGAGGGCCACTCTTTTGGCCTCGAGCTTGGCAGCATCAAAATCTGTTCCGTGCAGCCGAACCTCGGCTCCAAAAAACCGCATCCGCTCGAGTTTGAGTGGGTTGGCATTTACCGAGGCATACACGATCAGTGGAATGCCGTATTTGCGGCAGCTATAGGCCAAACCCTGCCCAAAATTTCCTGCACTGGCACAAATCAAACCCTCCTTTAAAGTCTCGAGCTTTTTTTGCACAAAATAATCCGCCCCACGCCCTTTAAAGCTGCGAATCGGATTCAAAGTCTCGAGCTTGACCCACAGCTCAAAACCCACTTCCCCCTCGAGCGATTCGGCGCGGTACTGTGGCGAGTGCAAAAACATGGGATCGATGATCTGGCTGGCCTCGAGGATGTTTTCTAGCGACAGGCGGGGATGGCTCATGCTTTACCTTTTCTCGAGCTGTTTGAGATAATCTTTTCGCGCCCGAATCGCAATGGGCGCGGTTAAAAGCCGCTCGAGCAGTGCTTTTTCGGGTTTTTTGTCGTAATGCACCAAAAAAGTCTCGAGCAAAGTCGCTTTGGGGTCGCGCACAGGCAAGAATTCCACCGCTTGCCCCGCCTCGAGGGTTCCTGGGTTTAGCACACGGCAATACGCCCCAGGCCGCTGGGCATCCCGAAAACGCTTGACAAAATTCAGATCCTGCATCCGCCCCGCAAAAATCCCGCAGGGAATCCGCGCCGCCGTCACCTCGAGCAGCACCTCACCGATTTGAAAACGGTCTCCAATGTTCAGGGCTTGGCTCGAGCAGCCTTGTAAGGTCAGGTTTTCGCCAAAGGTTCCAAGGGCCAGTGGGGTTGCCAATTCTTGCTCCCACCAGGCGTAATCCTCGAGGGTGTACAGATACACCGCCTGATCGGGGCCGCCGTGGTGTTTGGTATGCACAATCTGGTCGCCCGCCAACCCCAAGGTTTCCACACGGTGCTGGCCCTGCATGGGCAGTTTCACAATCCCTGTGGTTACGGTTTCCGTACCTTCTTGGACTTGGCTGGTTTGCAAAGCCACATTCACCGAGATCAGTTTCATGTTTGGGGTGCTGTTCATGTGTTCCTCCGCTCGAGCCAAGATAGCACGCTTTACCGTGCGAGATAGGGTTTTATAGATCGTATACAATTAAAAATTATTGTATACCAAAACCCCCTCGAGTCAAGCGGGGATTGGCGTTTGGGTTTCGTCTGAATCAATGTTTGCACTCGAGCCAGAGGGTATTCCAAAAAACACGCTCGAGGGATTCAGTCTCGAGCGTGTTTTGAAGTGTATTTTAGATGGAAGGTGTGTAGTTATTCAGGCTCAAGTTTGACCTTTCTTTTCTTAAGTTTCTTGCCTATAGGTCGAAATGATTGGTTCACATCTGCCACAGGCAAACGATAAGTGACATCTGAACGTGGTATTATGAGACTACCTAAAAGACTTTGAAAAGTTTGAAAATCTATAGTTTCGACTAAATTATCCCGATCATACAAAATCCGAGAGAGATAACTAAAATCCGTTACGAATTCTTTTGTCGTAGAGTCAAATACCCGAACCCGCAAACCTTCGGGAGTTTGCTCGAGGTGAACAGGCTTGCCCGCATACAGGACGTGTTCAGGAATACTACTCGTCTTCATCTTTGGCTCCCTCTTGGTCGAAAATCAGAGACCAGACCCTAGTGTACATCCGTTGGCTAGCCAAAGAAAGCTCTTGTGTTACGAAGATCTCTGCCCAAGGCATCACCTCTGCACCTTTAAATCTGGCCTCTATAGAACGCTGAATCTCATAGGTTTTATGCTCGTATTTATCAATTTCTTGAAACCAGCGATGAGCGATTTTAAGTTCGATCAAGTGGGATTCATATTCAATAATTAGCTGTATATCACGGTATCCCGAAGGTACTGATTTGATGAGTCGATCCCGAAAAGATACAATTTTAAAAGAGTGATTAACATAATCCATAATTGAATACATATTTACCAAAGTATTACATATTATGGTTCCTCCTAAAATATCAAGCGGAATTTTATGAAGTGAGGCCGCCTTCTCGAGTAGGCGGTTCCCATCTTTAAGTTGGGAAGGACGACCCCGCACTGCAACACCATGACTCTTGCCAAATTCCTCGAGCGCTTGATAAAATTTTGGTGCAAGAATTTTGGCAGCATCATACGCCTGAACCAAATCTTTATAGGGTTGTTGGGGTGCGGATGTATACGGTGTAGCACAATACCAACCCCAACTTGAATCCAGAAAATATTCTAATCCAGCCGCTCGAGCGTTTTCTTGGTACTGTTCATAGGATAACATTTCATTCACAATTTTTTTCCTCTTCTATTCAGTTTAGACCCTAACCTGCCATCAGGCAAATCCAGAATTGGATCAAAATTTACCATAAAAATTATCTTATGGCATACAAAATATTTCACAATTCAGCCTACAGAAAACCACAAACAAAAAACTGCCCCACATCCCATGAGGCAGTCTCGAGCAACACTCAGAAATGCTTAAGCCAGCATCACCTGTGCAGGCACATACTCGAGGTCAAAGGCTTGGGCAACGGCTTGGTAGGTCAATTTTCCGTGCATGGTATTGAGTCCCAGCTCGAGGGCTTTGTTGTGGTTCAGTGCTGCCACCCCACGGTCTGCTAGCTCGAGGACATAGCGGATGGTTTGGTTGGTCAGGGCCATGGTGCTGGTGCGTGGAACCGCGCCTGGCATGTTGGCAACCCCATAGTGAATGATCTCGTCTACCAAATAGATCGGGTCGTCGTGGGTGGTGGCATAGATGGTTTCTACGCAACCGCCTTGATCCACTGCCACATCCACAATTACACTGGCGGGCTGCATGTATTTGAGCATGTCCCGTGTCACCAAGTGGGGCGCTTTAGCTCCAGGAATCAACACCGCACCAATCAGCAAATCCGCCCGCTCGAGGCATTTGATGATGTTTTCTTCGGTGGACATCAAGGTTTGCATCCGCCCGCCAAAGACATCATCCAGATACTGCAAACGGCGGTGGCTGACATCTAAAATGGTGACTTTTGCCCCGAGGCCCATCGCCATTTTTGCGGCGTTTACGCCCACCACACCGCCGCCCAACACTGTAACATTGCCCGATTCCACCCCAGGAACCCCGCCCAGCAAAACCCCTTTGCCGCCCACGGGTTTTTGCAAATGGTAGGCTCCTGCCTGCACCGAAAGCCGCCCCGCCACTTCGCTCATGGGGGTGAGCAGCGGCAAAGAACCGTCCTCGAGCTGCACCGTTTCGTAGGCTACTGCCGTGGTTCCTGCATTCAGCAAAGCATCGGTGAGGTGCCGCTCGGCGGCAAGGTGCAAATAGGTGAACAAAAGCAAATCGGGGCGCAAAAAAGCGTACTCGCTCGAGATGGGTTCTTTGACCTTAACCACCATTTCCTGCGCCCAAGCTTCGGCGGCGGTGTCCACCAAGGTTGCACCCGCTTGCACGTAAGCTTCATCGGGAATCCCAGAGCCAACCCCCGCACTTTTTTGCACAAAAACCTGATGCCCTCTCGCCCTCAATCTCCCCCACTTCCTATATCCTATATTTTCCGTTCCACTCGAGGAAAAATCCCCCTCGAGATTCCTTGACAACGAACAGTTGTTAGGCATTTAATAAAGC
>JANYFS010000615.1 GCA_025359705.1 Deinococcales bacterium
AGTGATCAGCGCATAATGTGGAGCAAAGAATTGCCCAAGCACACCCAAAGAGTAGCCTATTCGGGATACCCCAATATAGCAGCACTACACACTTCAATTTATGCCCCCCTCGAGGCGGCGGCGGTACTTTGGGAAAACGGGGTTTTAAATTTTTTTGCACTCAAAGATGGGAGTGAAATCCAGTCCCTCGAGTTGATTGGTCTAGCTGAAGAATACCATGATGATCTATCGGTAAAAAGCACGTCTAATATTGTGATTCGCAAAAATCAGACCGAATTTTATCATATTCATGGAAACCCCGTTTTGGTTGATCTTCACGATACTCGAGAGAACATCACCACTTATGTACTTAAAAGACAAAATGATGATGTCTTTTTTCAAAATGACCGCAAACAGCTTTGCTGTTACTCGCTCGAGCTACGGCAGACAAAAATTATTGGACTGCTGGATAATGCGCGGGACTATTTGCTTTCGGTTGTTCGACTAGAGGATCAAACGATCATTGCGGGAACAGCTCAAGGATTACTGATTCGTTACCGACCCGAAGGCGGAATGCTCAGTCGTCAAAAGGTCTGCAAACGGGTTCTAACCCCGCTTTTTGCTCGAGGGAATGTGGTTTGTTTTGGAACCCAAAGTGGCTCGGTAATGGCGTGGCGGTTTCCCCCTCGAGGGCCAAGCACATGAGCCAATCCAACCTCAACCTCACCCCAGACCAACAGGCAATCGTGGCCCACAACACAGGGCCAGCCTTGGTTTTTGCGGTGGCGGGCGCGGGTAAAACCACCTCGATGGTCTACCGCCTCGAGCGACTGGTACGCGAAAATGTGTTTGAAGCGGGACATATCTTGGCGACTTCCTTTAGCAAGGCCACCGTAGACGAAATCAAACGCTCGCTGTCGCGGTTTCCGCACTGCAAAGCGGTGTCGGTGCTGACTTTGCATAGCGTGGGCCTAAACCTTCAGCTCGAGGCTCAAAAAATGGGGCTGGTGCGGCTCGAGATCACGGCGGATACCGGCGAATTGCCCAGGGCTATTTTGCGGCGGGTTTTTCGGGAGGCCAGGCTTGAAAAGCGGGACTATGCCGAACGTTTAAACGGGCTGGACGAAGAGGATGTGTTGAGTTATATCTCGAGCTGTAAGGGGAATTTGCAGTACGCCGAGCTGAAGGCGGTGCGGCTGCCCCAAGCCGCCCTGAAGTGGGTCACACAAGCCGAAGCCCCCGCCAAAATGCCCGATTACCTCGAGCTGTACCGTGATTTTGAAAAATTGAGAAGGCAAGGCGGGTTTTTGACCTTCGATGACATGCTCTTGGGCGCGTGGGAACTGCTGCACCGCTTCCCAGAACTGCTCGACTGGGCCAGAAAACGCTACCGCTGCATTGTGGTAGACGAATTTCAGGATGTGAATTTGGTGCAATCCGAACTGCTCGAGCTGCTTTCGGGGGCGGGCCGCAACATCATGGTGATTGGCGACGACGACCAGACCATTTACGAGTGGCGCGGGGCCAGTCCGCGTTTTATTTTGGGCTTTGCCGAACGCTTTCATGCCCAAAAATACCTGATCCGCGAAAATTTTCGCTGTCAGGCTTCGCAAATTGTGCTGGCAAACCGAGTGATCGAGCGCAATGTCTTGCGCGAAAACAAACGCCTCGAGCTGACCCAAGGCTTTGGCGGCGGCACGTATTTGCACCTCGAGCCAAGCACCCAAAGCATGGCAGCCACTTTGGTACAGCAGGTGCGGGCCAACCTCGAGCGGGGTGTGGCTCTATCGCAAATGGTGGTATTGCTGCGGGTCTACGCCCAAAGCCCCGACCTCGAGGCGGCTCTCTCGAGCGCGGAAATCCCGTACCGTGTGGTGGGTGAAGCGCCTTTTTTCAAGCGCCCCGAAATTGCGGGTTTGTTGGATTATTTGCGCTTGGCTGGGCTGGAAGCACAGATCAAAGCGGGAACGCCGCTGACGCTGGAGCAAAACGAGGAATTCTCTCGAGCGTGGCTGTCGGTCTATAACCGCCCTGTGCGCTATTTGTCCCGCGAACTTGCCGAGCAGGTGCGGGAAAAGGTCTGTTTGAAAGGGGTTTTACCCTCGAGGGCGATGGCCTTTTTTGCGGGGGGTTTGCGCCCACAGCTTAGTAAAGCCTTGCTCGAGGTGGCCCAGATCATTGAGGGTCTTGACCTCGAGCAAGAAGCGGGTGAGGCGGTGGCTGCCCTCGAGAAGCAACTCAAATACCGTGCCTTTGTACAAAGCTCGAGCGCCTTTCGGGAAATTGGCGAGGCCAGAGCGCAAATGGTCTCGAGCTTTTTGGAATTTGCTTGGCAGGCTCAGGGCAATGTTTCGCAGTTTCTGGAACTGATCAGCGACCTCGAGCGGCGCTACCAATCCCACTTCGACGAGCGCGAGGTTCTGAGCCTGCTGAGCATTCACCGTGCCAAAGGTCTCGAGTGGACGGTGGTTTTTGTGCCGCACTGCTCCGACGAAATCTACCCGTGGAGCAAAGAAAGCCCAGAGGAACTCGAGGCCGAACGCAGGCTTTTATATGTGGCCCTGACCCGCGCCAAGCTCGAGTTACACTTGCTGGCGGTGCGCGAAGCGCCGTTGTCCCGCTTTTTGCAAGAGGCCCAGGTGGATGGAACCCTCAAGGCAGTGCGCTTGGTGGCGGCAGCGCTCGAGGCGGAAACCGTGTCGCTGCTGCAACTTTTAGCCTTGGCTCGCTACCCCTTATTGCTTGGCCTGCAACACTATTTCGAGCAATGGTGGAGCCATCCCCACGTCTTTGAGTTGAGCAGCACCCTCGAGCGCCTGTTCATGCACTGCGCCCAACATAACTGGCTCGAGGATCTCAAACTCACCCCCGCCGCTCGAGACTTTTGGCACTTTTTTGGCGGCAGCGACCTGACCCCTCGAGCCGAAGAATTCACAGGACTCGAGCGCTTTTTACCCAAACCCGAACCCGTCAAAGTTCAAGTGCCTAAACATAAATCCAGCTTCACCCCCAAAATCGGATCCAACGTCGTCCACGACCTCTTCGGTGCAGGCGTAGTTATGGCCCTCGAGGGTAGCGGAGAACGCACCATCGCCCAAATCGCCTTCGATCACGCTGGGGTGAAGCGCTTGCTGTTGAAATATGCCAACCTCGAGGGGTTGTGAGGGGGGTTATCCGTTTTCCGTTTGGTGATTCGTAAGATCAAAAACCTCGAGCCACACAATCTTTATTTTACCCATGCTTGCGAGCCAAGCAATCTTTTTCTCGCCGTCTTGGACAAAGCAGCACCTATCGGGCCTGTCCGCCTCCCGCCCTCTCGCTCTCAATCCTTTCATCCCCCCTTCCCTTAATGTTGAACAATGCAAAACCTAAGCTCCCAACTCGAGGCCCAAAATATTGAGGCACTCTGGATCACCACCCCCGCCAATGTGCGCTACCTCAGCGGCTTCACCTCCCCCGACGATGCCTCAGTGCTGTTCACCGCCCACGGCTCGAGGTTAATCACCGATACCCGCTATATTGTGCAGGCCGAGCAAGAATCCGCATTCCCTAGCTTTATTTTCAAAAAGCGTGACGAGATCAAAGCCGAACTCGAGCGCACATTGGCAGGTAAGCGGGTCGGCTTCGAGAAAAAACATATGACCGTTGCCAAGCTCGAGGAGTTGCAAAGTATTCTTGGAATCACTTGGGTCGCAACCGACGGGCTGGTGGAAAAGCTGCGCCTGATCAAAACCTCCGCCGAGGTTACGCTAATTCGTGCGGCCCAAACCATCGCCCAAAACGTGCTCGAGGCGACTTTGCCCCGCTTGCAAGCGGGAGTGGAAGAGCGTGAAATCGCCCTCGAGCTGGAGTTCCAAATGCGCCGCATGGGAGCGGAGGCGGCAGCTTTTGAGATCATTGTGGCCTCGGGGCTGCGCTCGGCAATGCCGCACGGCTCGGCCTCCTCCAAACGGCTCGAGGAAGGGGATTTGGTGACGATTGACATGGGCGCACGGGTGCAGGGCTACCACTCGGACATGACACGGGCCTACCCGATTGGCGAACTGCGCCCCGAGTTGGTTAAGATGTACCGCGCGGTGCAAACCGCCAAGCGTTTGGCCTTCGAGTCGGTCAAAGTGGGGATGGGTTGCAAGGCGCTGGACGCAGTGGCACGGGATTATTTGGCAACAATGGGCTACACCGAGGAATTCGCCCACTCTTTGGGCCACGGAGTCGGCCTAGAAATCCATGAAGGCCCAGGAGTATCGTCCAAGCTCGAGACTGAAATCTATCTCGAGGCAGGAATGATCATCACCCTCGAGCCTGGGGTTTACAGCGCGGATCTGGGCGGGGTTCGGCTCGAGGATTTGGTTTTGGTCACAGAAACAGGAGCCGAGAATTTGTCTACGGCACTGGAGGTTGAACTATGAGAAAGCTCTTATGTGTCTTGATGCTGGTTTTTGGATGTGTAGCTGAGGCCAGAGGGTATGTGCAAAATGGCAATGCCGTGTTTTACGGCGGGCGCTATGACCGCTCTACCCGCATGACCGCCGCCCACCGAACTTTGCCTTTTGGAACTTGGGTACGTGTTAGCCAAAAAGCCACAGGGCGGGCCATTCTGGTCAAAATCAATGACCGTGGCCCCTTCAACGGGCAAGGCCGCATCATCGACCTGTCCCGTACTGCCGCTCGAGCGCTGGGGATCACCCGCATGGGCGTGGCACGGGTGCAGCTCGAGGTGATTCGCTATCCCAGTCGAAGAAAATAAGTTATGCTCGAGGTGTGTCCGAGTTTGCTCGAGGAGATTTCTTCCCTCTATAGAGGAAGTGTTGTGTGAAATAAATTTTTAATATGTTAATATGTGAAATATAGTGCAACATTTCCGCTCCTCATTTTTGCCCTCTTCACATGGGCAAAGGTTCTCGAGTAGAATCGTTCCCGTATGTTGTGGAAGATGTGCTGAAGTGTGGGGTAGCATCTGTGTGAATCGATGTGAATCGAGGTTCGCGCAGCACCGTACCTTTAAAGCACGATCTAAAACAACACCAAAGCAACACGTTCAATGTATTGCGTTCAAAAGGAGTTTTATTCATGGCAGACGTTGCCCTTCTCACCCTTAACACCATCGCAAAATACCTCAAAGAGCGCGAAGTCAAGCTCGAGGTGCAAGAACCCGAAGCCGAAGGTCAACCCCGCTTTTTGCGAATGGGCTGGCAGTTTGAAATGGGTAACGCCGTTGTGCTGATCAGCGTTTCCGACGGCCCCGAGGATACCTCACGCCTCGAGGTGACCTGCGTCACCGAGAAAACCTATGCCCAGTACCGGATGCAGGTTTTGGAAATCCTCAACATTCGCAACCGCGAGCGTGCCTTTTCGCGCTCCATCGACAACGACGGTAACGTCTGGCTCGAGTACGTCGGTTTCTACCAGACCCTTCAAGAGTTCCCCATTGCCGTGTTCGATAACATCTTCCGTGGCGTGCTGATGCACTTCCAAGATGATTACACCGCACTGGCAACCACTTTTGAAGGCTACCAACCCGCCGTTCAAGCCTAAAAATCGTTTTCCGTGATCCGTTGTCCGTTCGGCTCATGCAGGCTGTAGCATGGTAAATGCAAGCTCGAGAAGAGGGGTTTTGCCCCTCTTCTTTTGGGTGCAATAATGTGAAATTAAGCACTTATATATTTGTTTGTGAAATATACTTTTAACTAACGGACAACGGACAAGACTACTCCAAAGGCTTTGCCAAAAACCCGCCCTTCGAGTTCTCCTCGAGCCTGCCAAACGGGTGCAGGGCATCGTGGGGTGGGGCCAGAATTGCGCCTTGGGCGAACCACTGGGGCAAGAATTTTTTACGCTGCTCGAGGCAGGTCACGGGGTACAGGTCATAGCCCAACAGGTAGGCATAGGGGGCGTGGTGCAAAGTGGGCATCAGATCGGCGGTGTAGACCAGGGTTTGCCCGTCTTGCTCGAGGGTGACGATTTGCATTCCCAAGTTGTGACCTGGGGCGGGGGTGACACTCAGGCCAGGTAGCAGCTCGGTGTGGCCCGTCAGCAGCTCGAGTTGACCCGTTGCCAGCAAGGGTTCCCACAGCTCTGGAAAATAGCTGGCTCGGTTGCGCTCGTGGGTGTGGCTGGCTTCCTCGAGTTCGGTTTTTTGTACAAAGTATTGGGCATTGGGAAAGGTGGCGCGGTATTGCTTGTCCTGCTGGGTGGTGTTGCGGCCCGCGTGATCGTAGTGCAAATGGGTGTTGATCACCAGATCAATATCGGCTGGCTCGAGGCCCAAAGCGTGCAGGCTTTCAAAGATGGTTTGGTCACGCACCACTGCATTGATCTTTTGAAATTTCTCGTCGCCCTCAAACATCCCCGTTTCGATCAGAATGTTTTTGCCCTGCATTTGGATCAACAGCGGGTTGATTCGCAGCGGGATGCGGTTGTTTGGGTCGCTTGGGATCAGTTTTTCCCACAGCACTTTGGGAACCACCCCAAACATCGCGCCCCCATCCAAACGGAAGAGGGCATCGGTTAAAGAAGTCACTCGAGCGGTGCCAAGGGTTAAAGGGTGTAGCCACATCCCTCGAGTGTAGGGGTTTTTTAACTGGGCTTGCGGGTTCCTTGTTTAATCTCGAGGGCCAAAGCCCCCAAATCTCCACCCCGCTCGAGGGTATTGATGAAGGCACTGCCTACCACTACCCCGTCGGCAACGTCGGCAACGGCTTGAGCGGATTCACGGTTGGATACCCCAAAGCCTACCGCAATGGGCAGCGTGGTGTGCATTCTGGCCCGCTCGAGCATGGCAGGAACCTCGTGCAGTGCGCCTGTGGCCCGTGCGCCCGTGACCCCCGTGACCGAGACCGCGTACACAAAACCGGTACAGGCAAGGGCCACAATCTCGATGCGCTCGGGGGTGCTGGTGGGCGCGATCAAAAAAGTGAGTTTGATGTTGCGCTCGAGGGCCAGTGGGCGCAGAGTATCGGCTTCGTCGGGGGGTAGGTCGGGTAGAATCAGGCCGTCTACCCCGCTCGCTACGCAATCATCCATAAACCGCGCTTCGCCCCAAGCCAAAATCGGGTTGTAATAGGTCATGATCACTAAGGGTTTTTCACTGCTCGAGCGCAAAACCTTCACGCTCTCAAACATGCTCGAGATGGTGGCTCCATTCTGCAAGGCTTTTTCGCCCGCTTTTTGAATGGTGGGGCCGTCCCCCAAGGGATCTGAGTAAGGCATTCCCACTTCGAGCAAATCCACATGCTCGAGCAGGGTTTTGGCGTGTTGCAGGTACTCGTTATGGGACGGATACCCCGCAGGAAGATAGCCAATAAAGGCCGCACGACCCTCGAGTTTGGCTTGGTCAAAGGCGCTTTGGATTCGGTTTTGGGTTAGGGTGGTGGGCATAGTGGACTCCAGTGGTTTGACTTTTCAGGGGTCTAGTAGGTCTTAATGGCTATGTAGCACGAAGATTTTGGCATGGTTTTGTATAGCAAACTCACACACTTCGAGTATTTGCTGAAAGGGTGACTTGAAATAGTCAAAATAAGTTTTTTCAATAATTGAAAGATGATCTGGCTTTTCTCCATTCTCAAATCGTTTCATAGTAATCATAAGCTCATCCTCGAGTGGCCCGTTTCTAAACGGACTAAAAAGCAAAAGATCAAAACTCGAGGCTTTTAGATACCTGATTTTTGCCCTGTCTTCAGGCTCTTGATTGGAATGCCAGTCTAAAGGAGATTCTTCGCTTTTATAAGACTTGCAATGAAACCAACCACTTTTGAAATACCAAGGCTCTTCCTCAAATATACCCCAAGCATCATGAGCATTAGCCACATAAGAAGGAATCTCAAGTTTGGAGGATTCGAGATGTAAATGATAGTACTTAGGAAGTTCATTCAAATGTAATTCGGCATAGGTCATTAGATTCTTTATGCTTTCGCACATGGATACCGCGTCATAGAGGTGTCTTGGTTCAATATAGCCCTCAATCTCACACTCACCATCCGTAAAAAGCGAATCTTCTGTACTCCTATCATCTATCGTCCAGTCAAAGCGAAAGCCGATCTTTGTTCTAATCTCCGTATCGAGAATAGTAACTATTTCAGCCACCTGCCGACCTCTCCAAGAAAATACTGGGGCATCCTTTATCTCTCGGTATACACCTTTTTCGCTTTCTACTTCTTTGACGCAGTAAAGCATAATATCATATCCCATAATTTCCTGTTGAACGCAATAGATCGAGCCTTAAGTATCATCCTGAATCTTGAGCAGTTTAAATCGCTTGAAGGCATCTTCCCGCTCGAGCTTTGGGTTTGTGATGGGTATTGGCTTTTTCATAGTGCATCCTATTCAAAAATGATCTATCCGCAAAGGATTACGGACAACGAAAAACTACTTCAGTGCGAAATACCTTCCACCTTCTCGAGCAGCCGCATCACTTCGGTAACATCTTTGTCGCCACGCCCCGAAAGGTTGACCACGATGATTTGGTCGGGCTGCATGGTGGGGGCTAACTCATGCACAAAAGCGATGGCGTGGGCTGTCTCGAGGGCGGGGATGATCCCTTCGGTGCGGGTGAAACTCTGGAATGCCTCGAGCGCTTGGGCATCGGTCACAGGGACATATTCGGCAATTCCCGCTTGGGCATAAAAGCTATGCTCTGGGCCGATGCCTGGGTAATCCAGACCCGCCGAAACGCTGTGTGCAGGAATGATCTGACCGTTTTCATCGAACAAAAGGTACATTTTGGAGCCGTGCAGCACCCCGATTTTACCGCCGTTTACGCTAGCAGCGTGGCGGCCCGTCTCTACACCGTCGCCCGCTGCTTCGGTGCCATACAGCTTGGGGCGAATCTCGGCAGGAAGATAGGCAAAGGGCGCAAAAACCCCAATGGCATTGGAGCCACCGCCCACACAGGCCACCACTGCATCAGGAATTTCGCGCCCTTCGCGCTCGAGCAGTTGTTTTTTGATCTCTTCACCAATTACACTTTGAAAATCACGCACCATGGCAGGGTAGGGGTGCGGCCCTACTACGCTGCCTAAAATGTAAAAGCTGTCCCGCACGTTCGTTACCCAGTCGCGGATGGCCTCGTTGGTGGCATCTTTGAGGGTGCTGGTTCCACTGGTTACTTCGATCACGGTAGCGCCCAGCAGCTTCATACGGAACACATTCAGCGACTGGCGGCGGATGTCCTCCGCGCCCATATACACCACACACTCGAGGCCAAACAGGGCACAGGCGGTGGCGGTTGCCACCCCGTGCTGACCTGCGCCCGTCTCGGCAATGATCCGCTTTTTACCCATGCGGCGGGCCAGCAGCGCCTGACCGATGGTGTTATTGATTTTGTGTGCGCCGGTGTGGTTCAGGTCTTCCCGCTTGAAGTAGATTTTGGCCCCGCCCAGTTTCTCGGTCAGGTTGCGGGCATAGTACAAAATGCTGGGGCGGCCCACAAAGTCGCGCAGGTAATAGTCCAACTCCTCGAGGTAACGGGGATCATTTTTGGCCTCGAGGTAGCACCGCTCGAGTTCTTGCAGAGCGGGAATCAAAGTTTCGGGAACATAGCGCCCGCCAAATTCGGCATAGCGGCCCCGTGCATCGGGCTGGGGGTAGTTGGGTAAGGTTAGGGCTGGATACTCGAGAACTTGGGTCATGGTGTCCTTTGTTACAACACTAATCAATAGGTGAAGTGCGCCGCAGACGTGTTGCTCGAGCCTGCGATTCACCCCAAATCGCTTGTTCGGTAAGGCCAGTCTAGCTCGAGGGAAGTCAAACCTATACCAAATGTCTAGGTTTTTAGTAGGTTTTTTACACTGGGTATGGAATTATTGGGTGCGGGTGTTGCTTTTTTAGATTTATTACCTGCACGGGGCGGCTGGAATGGGCCGTAAATCCTCGAGCAGGTGGTTTTGACGTGGTTTTGACGCAGCATTTTTTGTTGCAGCTCAGCGCTAAAGCGGGTGAAAAGGCATTACCGAGTGGTTACAGATTGAACTTTCCTCGAGCTAGTCCCGTACCTGATGGTGTAAGAAAGCTGTCTCCCCAATAAAAATCTAAAAAGAAAACCTGCTGGGAAGCTCTCCCAAGCGCTGAGGTCGTGCTATGAAAAAATCCAACCTGAATCCCTTTGCTCGAGTCGCCCTCATGTCCCTTATGTCCCTCGTTATTTTGGATGGGATTCCAGTGGCATCCGCCCAAGCAAAACCAGCGCAATATATCATTGCTGGCAGTTCTATGCCCAAAGCCATGTTTAACTTTCGGGTGACCCTCATTCCCGTAGTGGGGACCATCAACGAAGTCGCTGCTAATCTAAAATTCGACCCCAACGATTTAAAA
>JANYFS010000058.1 GCA_025359705.1 Deinococcales bacterium
CCCTCGAGCGCCCGCCAAACCTTGCTTGAGCAAAAAGGTCGTTTTGATATTTCGATTATTTATGATGGAGCCGAAGAGCGAGTGGAAGTTCGCAAAGCGCTACGCCGCGTAATTGGCATGAGCCGCGACACCTCGAGGGCGTTACCGTGGCCCCGCATTTGGCAAGGAACCCAGATTGAAGGGGAATGGCTCCAAACCTTGTTGCAAAGCGAAGGAATTCCGGTAACAGTGACTCGAGTGTGAACCATTGTGGTTGGTGGATAACTTTTGTGGATAAGTAGAGTTGAGTAGGTCGTATTGCTCGAGTGTGGCACAATAATTTTCTTGAATTTAACCAACAAAAAGGAATGAACATGACCCCTATTCAACACGCTCGAGTTAGCCTCGAGGGGCTTTCGGTGGGTGACGCTTTTGGTGAGCAGTTTTTTGTGAAGCCTTACCATGACATCCAAACCCGCACCGTTCCCAAACCCCATTGGTTTTATACCGACGATACCGCAATGGCCTTGTGTATTTTTGCCCAGCTCGAGCGGTACGGCGAAATTCGCCAAGATGAACTGGCAATGGCCTTTGCCCTCGAGTATTACGCCGAACCGATGCGCGGATACGGCCCCGCCATGCACCGTTTGTTGGCCCAAATTCGTTTGGGTGTGGCTTGGAAAACCGCCACCACAGCTATGTTTGACGGTATGGGATCTTGGGGAAATGGGGCAGCGATGCGGGTGGCTCCGCTGGGCGCTTTTTTTGCCTCCGACCTCGAGCGGGTTAAAAGCCAAGCCATTTTATCCGCCGAAGTGACCCACGCTCACCCCGAGGCCATTGCGGGCGCGGTGGCGGTAGCCATTGCAGCGGCCCAAGCCTGCCGCTTTCGGGCGCAAAAATATTTGCCCACTCGAGCGGAATTTATCGACTCGGTATTACCCTTCATCCCTGAATCGGAAACCCTAAACCGCGCCAGACGCGCTCGAGATTTACCCGATTCGCACACCGCCGATTTGGTGGGCCAGATTGTAGGCAACGGCTCCCAGATCTCGGCGCAAGATACCGTGCCACTATGCCTGTGGTGCGCTGGGGAATTCTTAGCCAGCTACACCGAGGCCATGTGGGAAACCGTGGCAGCCTTGGGAGACCGCGATACCACCTGTGCCATTGTGGGCGGAATTGTAGCCTGCTATACCGGCCTTGAGGGGATTCCGCTCGAGTGGCGACAGGCACGGGAAGTTTTGCAGATGAATCCCTAAGCCATTATGCCTACTCGAGCCATGCCAATGCGCTGATGTACTTAACTCGAGGGTGGCCTAGACTTTTAAAATGTCTCCAGATGCGGCTCCACTCAAACCCATACCGATTTTGCTGCGCTATTTAAAACCGCAAAGGGGAAATGTGGCTTTGCTGGCGCTACTTTTGCTCTCGAGTATTGGTTTGCAGTTGTGGGTTCCCCAAATTATGCGCTCTTTTATTGATGCCGCCCAGCAAAAAGCTCCGCTCGAGCTGCTCACCAGGGCGGCTTTTTTTTATCTATTTGCGGCAATCGTCAACCAATTGCTCAGCGCAGGGGCCACTTTTGTAGGGGCCAATGTGGGCTGGACGGCGACCAATTTGCTGCGCTCCGACCTGATGAAACACGTTTTGACCTTGGATATGTCTTTTCACAAAGATCACAGCTCGGGCGAAATGATCGAGCGGATCGACGGGGATGTCACTGCCTTATCCAACTTTTTCTCACAATTTTCGGTGCGGGTTTTTGGAGCGGTGCTGCTGCTGGTTGGGGTGATGGTGATGTTCTGGCGCGAAAATATCTGGGCAGGACTCAGCATCACTGCATTTACCGTGCTGGTTTTGAGTGTTTTGCTGAGCCTGCGTAAAGTTGCGGTGGGTTCCACCGAGCGCGAACGCGAAGCCAATGCCCAAATGTACGGCTTTATTGAGGAGCGCTTGGCAGGACTCGAGGATATTCGCGCACTGGGCGCGGGCCATCACACCATGAAACGTTTTTGGCAGGCTTCCAAAACCTACTACCACACCTCGAGAACCGCGCATTTTGCACGGGCCAGTATTTGGCTGGCGATGCTGGCGATGTTTGCGGTGGGTTATGTGGGTGCGCTGGCCTTGGGGGTGGGCTTGTATGCGGCGGGTGTGGTGACGCTGGGAACCGCTTATTTGTTTTTTCAATATATGAGCATGGTCGAAGATCCCATCGACCAAATTACCCAGCAGCTCCAAGAATTGCAAAAAGTGGGAGCCAGTTTACAGCGCATTGGCGATTTGCTTAGCCTGCGCTCGAGCCTGACCGAAGGCACAACCCAACTGCCCAGCGGCGCACTTTCCCTCGAGTTTGACCAAGTGGATTTTGGCTACGGCGAAAAAAATGTACTGAGTGGCATCGACTTTACCCTCGAGCCAGGCCAGATTTTGGGCCTGCTGGGGCGCACAGGCAGCGGCAAAACCACCCTAACCCGCCTGATTTTGCGGCTCTATGATCC
>JANYFS010000070.1 GCA_025359705.1 Deinococcales bacterium
AAATGCGAATCAGAAAAAAATTTGCAGCATATTTCTAAAATCTAAAAATATTCAGCAATTCTGCAGGATATTTCTTCGGGACCGAATCCTGTTGTTGAGATGTTGAGCATCAAGCCGCGTTTGTAGGACTGGCGTGGCATCCTGGCGTCACGCTGTAGGATGTTTGTCCTACTTTTTCCGATGACACCGATCAAATCGTTTGTTGAGTTGTACGGATCCTCAGTAGCCCTCTCCGTGAGAAGTTCAATGACCCAGAATCAATGCTACTCTTGTAGGACAATAATCCTACAGGTACTGTTCACACGACAATCAACCAAGGAATCCGAATTGGCGAAGACGTCATGAGTTGATCAGATCAAGTCATTCTCTGGAAGTACGACAATCAACCAAGAAATCCAACTGCAGCCTAAGTCGGTATGATTGGTCGGCACGTCATTCAATTCTCGCTGGCATGAAAGACTTGCTTCCATCTCTCCCCGTCTCAAACTGAAACAGAGGACCACGACCATAACATCAACAACATCAACATCAACATCAACAACACCAAAGAAACCACTCGCATCACCACCATAGCAGTCGCATCACCACCATAGCAGCGATACTGCAACCATGGCAAAGAAAAATATTTTCGCTGCCATGGCATCAATCCCACGGCAACGAGTTTGCCATGCGTGCGCGTTTCACGCAAACGATCCCCTGTTCATCGGACAGCAAAGAAAACAAGAACAAGAACATTGCACAAGAACCACAAGAGCAACAAGAAAACACCAGTGCCACCCTGCTTCCATTTTAACCCACGCAATGAAATTGACAACGAGGTCACGAGAGGCAGGTTGTGATATTGTGTACCAAGCTCCAAAAATCACGTCCAGCCTAAACGCCATTGCGTGTCAACTGCAACCATGCGGCTCGCACTGGCAGCAATGAGGAACAAGAATCAAGAGCAGCACAAGAAACAACACAGCTACTTGACAATCAACAAGGGAATGAGTTGCCATTACACTTCGTAGTTAATGGCCAACAAGGACATGCCTAGTGAAATGCCTGGATAAATAGCAACGATGAAGGCAACAATGAGTTCGACAATGACAAGGATGATTGCAGAAAATGGCGCTGTTGGCTCCAAAGATCTTAAGAATGTGTACGAGCAAGCACTGTGGTTGTTGTGCCTGCATGTGTTTGCATGCCGAAGCAAGGTAAGCGCACTGTGTTGGGAATTAGTGCCTTCTGTGGGCTTATTGTCGTTGTCGTTATTTGTTTTGCTAATTTTGTTGCACATTTGTGAAAAGAGCATCCTAGACATTACAAATCTCGTTTGTTGCCTAGCAGCCAACATGGTCCTAGGTGATGGCAAAGAAATTGTCACATTATATAGCTCAAATAGTCAGCGGCATCTATTATTATTATTATTAGTCGGCGGCAACATAATGTTGTGATTTTCTCTTTGCGCTTGGCAGGATTCCCTATTCTTCGTCACGTTGCTTTCTCTAGAACTTGTCAACGTCAGTAGCTTCTAGGTAGACTTTGGTACTTGTTACTTTGAAGGACGTCTCGTCCTACAAACTTGGGAGGAAAAACATCAAGCCGCGTTTGTAGGACTGGCGTGGCGTCCTGGCGTCACGTTGTAGGACGTTTGTCCTACTTTTTCCGATGACACCGATCAAATCGTTGGTATAGGTCTACGGGCCCTCGGTAGCCGGCTACGTGAGAAGATCGATCCAGAATCAATACTTCTATTGTAGGACATTAATCCTACAGGTACTGTTTATACCACAATCAACCACGGAATCCAAATTGGCAACGACGTCATGAGTTGATCAAGTCATTCTCTCGAAAGCAACAACCAACATCAACGCCACTCCCTCTCTCGTCGTTCCACCGCCATCAAAAACACAACGGCGGACGACATCAACAACATCACCCTGCCAACACCAATGAAACAACCAGTATCACTGCTGGCAGTGATATTGGAACCATGGCCAACACAACCAATGTTGCTGCCACTGCAACCACGTGTTGGCCGCAGCGCAGTCCGTCGACGTACCCGCACAGACCATCCACCAACAGGGCAAACACCAACTGCAACGCAATAACACTGCGAGCACAACACGAAAAGCAAGAACAAGACCAGCGCCACTGCCACCATTTTCACCTGCACACCAAATTGGCCACAAGCTTGTGAAGGTTGATCGTGATTTTGCTTGTGGTACAGCAGGCTCCAAAAATCACGTCCGACCCGAACATCTCGCCGACATTGATGCCACCCTGGTGCTCATGAAGGCCACAATGCGGTTTAAAAAACAAGAACAACACCAGAAACAACATCATCTACATTGCAATCAGCCAAGGAATGAGGGGCTAGTATTCTGCTTGTTGTTGTGGGAATGAGGGGCTAGTATTCTGCTTGTTGTAGGCTAGTGAAGAATCGCAACAAAAGTGGGACGCCGTGCACTTGAGACATAATGGCGACAACGTCGCACGTGATGACGGCAACACTGGCGACAATCCAACAGTGATGGCAGACAATGGCACTAGTGGCTACAACAAAAAATGTAAGAGTGCACATGAGCAAGCACAATGATGGCGCCTGCATGACTAGCATGCCGAACCAAGGTAAGTCCACCATGCACGGGTTAGTCCCTACCAACTGGCTGATTGTTGTTGTCATGATTTGTTTTGCTCATGTTGCTGCATATTTGTGAAATTCTCTAGGAGCATGCAAGACTTCAGTAGTCTTGTATGCTGCCTAACAACATGGTTGAGTCTAGCTGAACGTAACTCAACGGCAGGCTAGCTCACTTAGCAGAGGAACTTGGATGTTCGCACTCCGTCTCCACAAATGGTACACGCAGAATTCCCTATTCTAAACCTATAGTACATTTTCTACGTCCAGACCACGTCTGTAGCCTTTACGTCTCGTGCGGTACCTATTACTCTGAAGGACATCATGTCCTACAAACTTGGGAGGAAAAACATCATGCATCATTGTTCGGTGGAACGTCGAATTCGACTCGAAGAATTCCAGTTTCACGTCCTCCAGACTCCAGTAGGTTTGGAGTTCAGACATTTGTTCCTCTCCAGAAGCACACGAGCCAAATGATCAAAACACGACAGATCACCGCACGAACAGCACGAGGGCAGGAAAGGATGTCTCACGTTTCATGACGCGTTGTGATGCCTGTAGGGACGGAAACGAAAAGGAGAACTACAGGTGCTGTCTCTGTCACCGCTGTGTGCACCCCTTCCAACATCTGTGTCTGTTCGTTGTTGCTGGAGAATATTGTTGTTGTAAATTCCCGCAAGCTTTTCGTAGAGAGAGAAAGACAGAAGTTTTGTTCGTCAAGCAGAAAAAAACGAGCAGTTTTCACTCTTTTCTTGCGTGCCGAATTTCTCAAGTTCGGTTGACACTTGCTGCAAGACACAAAGAGTGACTGTCTGATCAACATCAT
>JANYFS010000109.1 GCA_025359705.1 Deinococcales bacterium
GTGTGTTGGATTGCAAAGTCCCCCTCGAGGGGATTTTTTTTGGTGCTTGTAAGGTTTTGGGAAACTTCCCTCGAGCGGGCCTCGTATCCTAACTCGAGTATGACTGTCCCCTCGAGACCAAACCCTTCCAGCAATCCCAGCCACCCCACTTGCCCCATCTGCCAAACCCCACTGCAAGGCCTCGAGCGCCACTGCCAAAGCTGCGGCAACCCGCTAGGAAGTGTGGCGCTCGAGGCGGGAACTCTGCTGGCGCAAGGTCGCTACCGTTTGGATGCGGTGCTGGGGCAGGGCGGTTTTGGTATCACCTATTTGGCTTGGGACAGCCGCTTGGCAAGAGGGGTGGCCCTCAAAGAACTCTTTTTGGAAGGCTCGAGCCGTTTGGGAACGTGGGTACGTCCGCCTGCTTCGGTGGCAAGCCCCGCTTTTGAAGAGGCCAAAAATGGTTTTTTGCAAGAATCACAGCGGCTGGCTCAGTTTAGCCATCCAGGAATTGTGCGGGTCTGGGACAGCTTCGAGGAAAATGGTACGGCCTATTTGGTGATGGAGCGGCTGGAGGGAAAAACGCTGGGGCAATGGCTCGAGCGTAACCCTATTTTGCAGGTTCCCGAAGTGCTGCATGTGGCAGCGCAGCTTTTGGCGGCGCTGGACGGAATTCATGCGCTGGGAATTTTGCACCGCGACCTCAAGCCCGATAATATTTTTGTGTGTGCTGATCGCTCGAGTGATGTTGTGGGTGATGACTCGCGTGATGACTCGCGGGATGACTTAAGCAAGGCTCGAGTGGTACTAATCGACTTTGGCAGCGCAAGGGCCTTCGATACCAGCCGAAGTGTGGGCCTGACCCGTATGGTCACACCAGGTTATGCCCCGCCCGAGCAATACGCCACAAGAGCCAAATTTGGCCCCTATACCGATTTGTATGCACTTGCTGCCACGCTGTACCAAACCCTTTCTGGCGAGGCTCCACCGTCTGCCACAGACCGATTATTGGGAACCGAACTGCCCAGTTTGTACCACAAAAACCCTACGCTCGAGCGCAGCCCACACGGTCAAAAGTTGGTTCAATCTCTCGAGCGTGCCTTGGCCCTGCCCACCAATCAGCGCCCCCAAACTGCGGCAGAATTTTTTGATGAATTGGTTAAAGTGGACGACTCGAGCATCGTTTTGCCCACAAAAAGTTTTTGGGGAACCAAACCTGAAACACCCCCTCGAGCCTTGCCTGCTGAGGTGTTTCCGCCCTTGCCCGCTGTGCAAAATTCTCGGTCTATTTCCGCCCTTCCCGCCCTGGCTGGTTTGACCTTTGTTTTACTGCTCGAGTTGGTGCTGGGCTTGGTGCTGGCCCTGCGCCCGATTCAGCTCGAGGTTTCGCTGGTGGCGGCGGTAGTATTTTGGGGAATTCGCAGGGTCTGGCACGATCACGGCTGGGGCTTGGTGGCTTTGGGGGGAATGTGGGGCTTATTTTTGGGCGCGACCTTGGGCCGCAGCCCAGTAGGTTTTGGATTGGCCTTGGGTGTAGGTGTGGTGATTTTGCTCAACCGTAAAATATTCACCAAATAAACTTCACCAAATCACTCGAGCCAGATAGGTTTTTTCCCTCGAGCGTAAAAGTACAGTGCCAAAATAGGCTGTGAACTTTTACGCTTTTGAAAATGTTTTTACGCTTGTGTTACGCTTCATTTTTTATGCTATTTCTCGAGGGGGAGAACGGATAAAATTTGGGCAAAAGAAGGTGCATTCGACGAGGGTTTCAAGATGTCCCACAAAATATATTCCACAAGATATTCTGCTCGATATTCCACAAAATATTTCGCTCGAGCGGATTTGCTCCAGATCACTTTTAATATTCCGAAAATATATCGAAAACATACCGATATACTTGGCGGATGTCCGGTCTAACTCAAAAGGTTACTGCAATCGTCGCTCAAAATATGCCCCATTTGGCAGAATTTTCGTGGGCCATTGTGGTGCTAGACCGCTTAGGGCTGATGGCTTTTTGCCTTTCTGGGGTGATGGTGGGTCTGCGAAAGCGCTTCGATCTGTTTGGAGTCAGTTTGCTGGGCTGCGTCACAGCGGTGGGCGGTGGAACTCTGCGGGATGTGATCAGTGGAACTGCGCCGCCAGGCTTTTTAAAAGACGAAAGTATTTTATGGATTGCCTTAATTACCGCCATCATGGGTTTTGTAATCGGACGCAGGCTCGAGCGGCTCGAGCGACCTTTACTGATCTTCGACACTTTGGGTTTGGCGGTTGTGTCGGTGAGCAGTGCCAACACAGCCCTCGAGTTGGGCTATGGGCCTTTAGGCGTGGTGTTTATCGGGATGATTGCAGGCGTGGGCGGCGGCATGATCCGCGATGTGCTGGCAGGAGAAATCCCCAGTGTGTTGTACCGCGATTTATACGCTACTGCCGCAGCTTTGGGCGCACTCTTGTTTTATCTGCTCGAGCGAACTGCTTTGCCCAATATTGCGGTGCAACTCATTGCCACCTTAGCCGTTGTAATTTTGCGTTTTTGGAGTGTTAAAAATCAATTTTCGCTTCCGCCGCGCCGAATGACCGTAATTACTACCCAAATATCAGAACACACATCACCAGATGCTCAAGTAGTACACATAACACAAACTACACAAACTACACAAATACCAGAAATACCAGAAATACCAGAAACATCCAACACAAAATTATATCCAGAAGAGTAGTCGCGTACTCCTCTGGCGGGGAGTAATTACATGGAACACAAATGGCTGGCGGGAATTCCTCTACTTCAAGCAAAAATTCGGGATCAAGAACCTTGGCAGTATTTCGACGCTCGATTGCCTAAAAAAGCGGTACTGGTACTGCATGGTTTGCGGGGTTGCAAAGAACAAATGGCCCAATTTGAGAATTTTTCGGATATGGCAAACCCAGATTTGGACGTTTTATTTGTGGATCAGGCGTGGCACGGCGAACGCAATTTGTTTGATGTGGCAGCATTTATGTTGCAAAATAGCCCAGAAGCCTATTTTTGGGGCAGTTTATTGGAAACCTGCCTCACTTTTCATAATTTACTAGATGCTTTACAGCTCGAGGGATACCAAGAATTTGTGGTGATGGGTCACGATTTGGGTGGATATGTGGCCCAGTGGCTTTTGGTAAACGACTCGAGAGTGACCAGCGCGGTGGTTTTTGAGGGGCAAAATGTTTGGGAACCGAAAAAATTGAAAGCCGTGCGCCTCGAGGAGTGGGTGCGGGAAAATAGCCCACATCTGCAAATCCAGCAACTGACCCATAAAAGATTATGTTTGGTGGAACGCAATCAAAACCCCCAGATAGATAATCCCAACCCCACAAATCCCAACCAAGCCGATCCAGAGCGGGGATACCAACGCTTGAAAACCGCCTACGAATATGCGGGAAATGCGACTTTGCTCGAGCGAGTGGTGCTGCAACCCTCGAGTGCCAATTCACCTTGGGACAACGAAGCAGAATTGCTTGCCGAAGTGCAAGAACAGGCCATTCGATTTTTTGGGAAAAGTGCAGAGCCAGCCATAGCACTCGAGCTGTAAATCAATCTTAAAAAATTTACTGCAAAACTTCACTGCAAAACTTCACTGCAAAACTTCACTTCAAAACTTCACTTCAAAAAACCTCACTGCACTTCTTCTCGCAGTTATAGCGCTCAGCAGTAAGATGGATACACATTTTAGAGACACGATGAGGATTTTCGCGTGAGACGAGATGTACCAAGGATCACTCGAGGTATTTTTGTGTTGATCATTTCGGATTGCGCTATAGCTCAGTTTTAGGCATTAAACTGAGGTATACGGAGGCAGTTGTGTTTAACTTAAAACTTAAAATGAAGCGAGCAGCGGGTGTGACTTTGAAGGTTTTTCCTGCGGTGCTGGCACTCTCGAGCATATCCGTCCTAACAAGCGTGGCAAAGGCCGAATACATCGGGGAATCTGGAGTTTTGAAGGGCAAAATTGAGGACTGGGATAAAGATCAAAAAGGTCAAATCCAAGTGCTTGCCGATGATCTCAAGGGAACCGTACTGGCAAGTGCGGAGGTGGCGGAAGATGGGCTTTTTTCCCTCGAGCTGCCCAAAAAAGTGAACAATATCTTGTCTCAAATCCAAAAAAGTTTTGCCAGCGACCAAGGCTGTGTGGGCAAAGGTGGAGCCACTCCCAACAAGGCTTCGTGGGGAAGCTATCACCTCGAGCTGAAAATGGAAGACAAAGCCGCAGGGGATGTGGTGCAGCGCTCGAGCAACCAGATGTGGAAGCAAAATCAAATCGCTACCGAACTGTTCTACTTCAACGAAGCGGTGGCCCTCGAGGGCGTACACAGTTGCCCTGACAGCAACAACCAATGGAACGCGGTGCGGGTTTCCAAAGGCTGGAATCTATTGCCTTACCGCTGGATTCACAACGATCAGGGTCTCGAGGAGCGCCAATACGATCTGACCTTGCCGATCAAAGATCTGAAATGGTTCTGGAAAGAGCAATACGGCATTGTGGGGATGTCGCTCGAGGCAGTTAAAGATGGGCGCGGAGCCAAAGTCACGGCGGTGGCAAAAGATTCTCCCGCCGACCAAGCGGGCATTCAGATTGGCGATGTGATTTACCAAGTGGACAGGCAAGTGGTTAAGTCGCAGATTTTTGTGAATTTGATCCGCTTGATTCGCGGAGAACCCGGCAGCCCGCTCAAGTTGACCCTCGAGCGCAGTGGGCGCGATGTGCTACTGAAGCTCAACCGTGGCGCAGGCGAATTTCGTTGATGTGCTGGTGATGTGATGAATACACCTCGGCTGGTGGTGGGAGTTACGGGCGGCTCTGGAATTCCTTACGCCCAAGACTTGCTCGAGACTTTGCACGCGCTGGATCTGGCTCCGCACCTGGTGATCTCGAGGGGAGCGGCTTTAGTGCATGTGACCGAAGGCAAAGGTACCCTCGAGCAGTTGGAACGCTACGCCCACACCCTGCACAACGATCAAAACCTAGGAGCCAGCATTGCCAGCGGCAGTTTTAAAACCTTGGGCATGGTGATTGTGCCGTGCAGCTCGAGCAGCCTTGCCAAAATTGCCCTAGGTCTGGGCGATAACCTGATCTCGAGGGCCGCCCACGTCACCCTCAAAGAACGCCGCCCGCTGGTTTTGGTTCCAAGGGAAGCTCCCTACCCCCGCCCCATGCTCGAGAACATGCTCCGCGCCCACGATGCAGGAGCCACCATCCTCCCTGCCAGCCCAGGTTTTTACCACGCTCCCGAACGGGTTTTGGATTTGCTGGGTTTTGTGACTGCCCGAATTTTGGATCAGTTTGGCATCGAAAGCGGCAAGATGAAACGGTGGGAAGGGTGACCAATCTTCCCAAAACCTCCGCCTTGATCCCCGCCGCAGGCAGTGGAACCCGCTTGGGTATGGGTTTTAAAGCCTTGGTGGAACTGGGCGGCAAAACCCTGCTCGAGCGGGCGATTCAAAATGTGCAACCGTATGTGGATCAAATCTGGATTGCCATTGCGCCCCAGATGGAGGCGAGCGTGCAACCTCTGCTCGAGCGGTATGCCAACTTGCATTGGGTGCTGGGCGGCGAAACCCGCCAAGCAAGTGTGTGGAATTTGCTCGAGGCCAGTGATACCCAAACCGTGATTATTCACGATGCCGCGCGGCCTTTTTTGGCGGCGGATCGGCTTGAGGTGCTGCTGGCTGCGGTACAAAACACGGGTGCAGCAACCCTAGCACTGGCAAGTGCGGATACTTTGGTACACACTCAAAATGGTTACTGGAACGCTCTAATTGATCGCTCGAGTGCCTACGCCGTGCAAACCCCCCAAGGTTTTTGGCGTGCGGTGTTGCATCAGGCCCATCAGCAGGCCCATCAGCACGGCTCGAGCGCCACCGACGATGCGGGTTTGGTGATCCAGTCAGGCCACGCAGTCCAAATTGTTTCGGGAGACTCGAGGCTATTCAAAATCACTACCCCAATGGATCTCGAGCTGGCACGGGCTTTTGTGGGTGTTTGGGACGCTGCGCTCTGAGCTACTCAATCAACCCCAAGGCTCGAGCGTGCTGTACGGCGGCTTGGGTGTCCTCGAGCAGTAGGGTGGGAACGCCCAGATCGCTGAGGTTTTGGGCGATGATCCGCACTTGCTCGAGGCGTTCACGTTGCTTGGAGCGCACATTTCGAATGTAAATGGCCCGAATGCGGCCTCGGTGCGGCAGGCTCAGGGCAATCTCTTGGTAAATTTCGGGATCTTTTTCGCCGCTGTCGCCGATCAAAACAAAATCCAGATGTGGGTGGGTTTCCATGATGTGCTGGATGATCTCGCGCTTGTGCCGACCATGCCCCTCGCGGATAGCCCGCAGCGTCCAATCGCGCAGAAAAAGTGTACCTTGTGGAATGTCATTGATCTTGAAAAAATCGATCAGCATGTCGTAAATATTCCAAGGACTCGAGGAAACATAGAACAGTGGATTGTGGCTATGGCTCGAGGTTCCTTTGGTCAGAGCTTGATAAAACTCGGTGACACCCTCGAAGGGCAAGCGGGTATGGGCATTTTTGAAAATGGCAGTCAGCAGCATTTGAATTCGGAAAGCAACGTTGGAGTGCAGCACCGTGTCGTCGATGTCGCTGATCACCCCATATTCGGCTTGGTCGCTGACTACAAAAATTTGGCTCTCAGCAAAAATGGAAGGAAAGGGGTATGGCTCGAGTAACTCGAGGAAAACGGGTTGCCAGCCCTCGAGGAACAGTGGGCTTGAGCGTTTAAAGGTGATGCTAAAAAAGCCCTCGGCATCGGTAATTGCCTCGAGGCTTTGTCCTGCACAGCTCCCGCGCACCCTAGCCCCTTCAATTTCCGCACTGCGAAAGCGCTTTAGCGAATTGCGGAAATTTTTCCAAGCGCTGTCTTGGGGGCTGGGTGGAATCAAAAGTTTGTTGACCAAGACGCGGCCCTGAATATGCAGTTCGGTGGGGGTTCCGTGTCCGTTGTAGGCGGCGATCATCAAAGGGGCGTGACTCCTCGAGCGCTTGTACAGCAAACCCAATAGTCCCTCGAGCGGAGCGCGAAAAAAACCCTTTTCCTGTGCCATCAGGGGCCATTATAGCTACTTATTTGAGGTGTTGTAGTTGGGCCAAGACCACATAGCGAATATAATCCAGACATGACCTTGCACATTCCAGGAAACGGCGAAGTACAACTCAGTGAAAGCCAGATCAAGAACAGAATTGTCGAATTGGGGCAGCAGATTGCCAAAGAGTATGCGGGCCTCGAGCCACATTTGATTTGCGTGCTAAACGGGGCGTGGCTGTTTCATGCCGATCTGGTTCGGGAAATTGACTTGCCGCTTACGGTGGATTTTTTGGCAGTCTCGAGCTATGGATCGGGTAAAACCTCGAGCGGTGAAGTGCGTTTGACCAAAGATTTAAGCCTGCCCTTGGCAGACCGCCATGTAATTTTGGTGGAAGATATTGTGGATACGGGCATCACCATGCACTATCTGCTCAGCTATTTGCAGGGCCGAATGCCCGCCAGCCTGCGGGTCGCGGCCTTGCTCAGCAAACCTAGCCGTCGCCGCATCGAGGTTCCTGTGGACTATTTGGGCTTCACCATCCCCGATGCCTATGTGTATGGCTATGGCCTAGACCGCGCCCAATATGACCGCAATTTGCCCTTTATCAGCTCGGTTGAGCCGTAACACAGTTTGCCGATAGATAATCAGCCGCCCACATGTACTTTGGGACGTTGATCGGCTCTTTTCTCGGCGCGTTGCAAAATCGCTCGAGTCAGCGGAGCCACATCCCCTTCACCAAACAGAAAGAAGCGCAACAAAAACAAAACGGGATTGCCTTCAGTCCAACCAAAGTAAATGTGTGGCACTTGGCCCGAGTGGTCGCGTAAATAGAGCAGAAATGCCGCCAGACCGTTGGCTACGCTCGAGCATTGACCGCGCAGAACCATGTGTGGCCCCACTTCCACCCCTGTAATCTCGAGGACATCACTAAAATCGGAGGCATCATCGACCCACAGCTCGAGGAAAATACTCGGCGATTCCAGATCCAAAAAAGTATCGTCGTGGATGCGCCGCAGTTTGTCTTGATATTCGGCTAAGGTTCCTTGATTGCGGCGGTGAGCCACAATTTGCAAGCGCGTTCCAGGTTTGAGCAGTTTGGCAAGCAAGGCTCGAGCAGGATTATCCAAACGGATCTCCTCCACCCGCAGCTCGGTGGAACGCAGCACCCTCGAGACCAAGGAAATCGCTACGATGATGGCAATAAAAAACCCCGCCAAGCGCAAACCTGTGGCATCGTCATAGATCAAGGTACCCAGTACATAACCAAAAATTATAAAAACCAACCCGAAAAATAGGGTTTTCCAAACCATCCGCTTTTTCCACACCTGAAGCGTCACAGCCAAGGCCGCCGAACCCATCAGTACAATCACCCCTGTGGCGTAAGCCGAACCTTGGGCATTGACATTGGCTTTAAATCCGACTGTGACCAAGCAACTGATCAGGGTGAAGACCAAAATCAGGGGCCGTGCGGCTCGAGTCCAATCGGGGGCCATGCCGTAGCGGGGCAAATAACGCGGCACAATATTCAGCAAACCTGCCATCGCGCTGGCCCCCGCAAACCACAAAATAAAAATAGTGAATAGATCATATGCGGTTCCGATGCCATCACCAAAATACTGATGGGCCAAAAGTGCCAAAGCCCGACCATCAGCGGGGCCACCCGTCTTGAACGCCTCGAGCGGAATCAGCAAGGTACATACCAGGCTCGAGAGCAATAGCAAAATGCTCATAATGATTGCGGAGCTGCTCAGCAATTTGCGGGTATTGCCAATGCGCCCTTGAGGTACTTGGGGATTATCACCAACTTTTCCGCGAATCTGCGGCATCAAGACCACGCCCGTTTCAAAACCCGATAGTCCTAAAGCCAGCTTGGGAAAGATCAACATACCTGCTAGGGCCAAACCTAAAGCGCTCGAGTGGCTGGCTCCCAAGGCACTTTGCCAATTTTGAAAGGCTTCGGGATGCTGAAACAGCTCGAGCATTCCGCGCCCCACCACCAAGACATTGAGGCTGATATACCCGACCACCAGCACCACCGCAATGCCTACCGCTTCTTTAAAACCCTTGAGAAACACGCCCCCCAAAATGATTACAAAAATCAGGGTGAGCAAGATGGGTTGGTCGAAGGCTTTGGGGAAAAATGGATTTTCAATCAGGTGGGCGCTGGCATCGGCAGCCGACAAGGTGATGGTGATGATAAAGTCGGTAGCCGCAAAACCCAGCAGGCACAAAATCAGTAGTTTGCTGGGCCAAAATGAGAGTAACCGCTCGAGCAGACTGAAACTTCCTTGCCCATGCGGGCTGACCGCCGCCAAATACCGGTACATCGGCAGCACTCCAAACAAGGTAAACAGCACCAGCACCAGAGTGGCAATCGGTGAAAGCAAACCCGCCGCCGCAATTGCAATGGAGGGTTGATACCCCAAGGTGGAAAAATAATCCACACCCGTCAGGCACACCACTTGCCACCACGGATGGCTCGAGTGCGGGTTTGCGGGATTGTGTGAGGGGTCGCTGGATTTTTCCTCACGGCTCTCTTGAAAAAGCCAACGTCTCCAACCTCGAGTGGTCATCGCGTGGCCTTGCTGAACTGGAAACAGCCCAATTTCACAGCACAACTCGAGGGATTATCCCAACACTTCAAAACGTTATAAAACAACATTCCCAACCTACCTTTCTGCGAATGCTGAACACCCACAGCGTGGATTGCTTTCGGCCCTTCAGGGGTCACAAAAACAACGTCATTCACGTTTATACTGCGCTCGAGTGGGGTTTTTCGGTATCGGTCAGATGATGTTTGGGGTAGCCATATGGCTATTTGGGATGGTTATTTTGGATGGTTATTTTGGATGGTTATTTTGGGATATTGGCACGTTCAAAAACTGCTGCTCAGGTAGTACCACTGCTCAGCTAGTCCCGCTGTAAGATGTCGGATCATGTCGAATACAGGAATCAGACCAACCCACTGGGTCTCGAGCGTATTGCTTTTGAGTGTTGCTTTTGTGCTAGATGTGGTCACACCCGCATCTTTGGTAGTCAGCATTTTATTTAATATTCCCATTGCCCTGTCGGGTCGGGTGCTGCGCCGCAATTTTACGGTGTGGCTGGTGGTTTTGGCGGTTATTTTGAACGGTATGGCGGGTTATCTCAACCGCCAAATTACCCTCGAGGACGACTCCATTGCCCTGCTCAACCGCCTGCTTTCCACCTTGTCTTTTGTGTTGGTGGGGTTTTTGACCTTGCAACTGCGTTCGAGCGTGGCCCGCGCTGCACATTTGGCCCTCGAGGAAATTCGGGCCAGCAAAGAGCGAAACCTGCGCCAGTTGTTGACCTTGCTCAGCCAAACCCACAGCCCCGAAGCATTTTTAGATCTTGCCAGTAAGGGTTTGTGTGACTATTTGGGCGCTCGAGCGGTGGTGATTGTGGGCCTCGAGCATCAAAAAAACCTCACTCAAAAATATGCCCTTCCACGTTATTCCTCCTCGGTGGAAACCTTGCTGGCCCAAGTGGGCAGCGCAGTTCCCGATATTGCCGCAAACCTCGAGGTGAGTTGGCTACACAGCTCAGAGCATGAATTTCGTGTGCTGATCGAAGATTCCTCCCATTCTGAATATCCAAAATATTCTAAAAATTCTACGCTCGAGGTTTTGCAAGATGCGCTTAGTGCAATCGCACCGATCTATCAACAACTGGTTTTGCGCGGGAAACTTCAGGCCCAAAAGTTGGAACTCGAGCGCTCGAGCGACCTGATCCGCGACTTGATCTACGCCTTTTCACACGATTTACGTACCCCTTTACTTGCCAGTTCGCTGAAT
>JANYFS010000133.1 GCA_025359705.1 Deinococcales bacterium
CGGGCTGGAGTGGGGTTTTCTAGCATGAAAGAACGGGCCAGCGAATTGGGTGGAAGCTGTCAGATTGAGAGCCATTTACATAATGGAATACGGGGCGGAGTGCGGGTTCAAGCCGAATTTCCATTGCTGGGTGGCCTGACCGAAGAAATGTCTGGGGAAAAACCTTTGGAAAAACCTTTGGAAAAACCTTTGGAAAAACCTTTGGAACGGCTCGAGGGAACAACCCAAGAAAACGAATCTGGGGCGCTCGAGGGCTAGAAATTTTGCTCTTTTAAACCGTCAATCGAAGTTTATTGTCTTAAGTTTATTGTCTTGTCTTAAACGGTTATGATGCAAGCACCTTCCACATCTGCTCAAAGCAAACGATTCCACCCTCGAGGTTTTCTATGAACAAACACATTCGCATCATGGTGGCAGATGACCACCGTTTTTACCGCGAAGGGGTGCGGGTTATTTTGTCGTCGGCAAACCACCTCGAGATTGTGGGTGAGGCTCAAAATGGGCAGCAGGCGGTAGAAATGGCCCATTCGCTCGAGCCAGATTTGATCCTGATGGACATTAAAATGCCACTCATGAGTGGGATCGAGGCCACCCGTCATATCCATAGTCAGCATCCTGGTATTGGGATCTTGATCTTAAGTATGCTCGACGACGACGATAGCGTTTTTGCCGCCCTGCGCGAAGGAGCCAGCGGCTATATCCTCAAAGATGCGGGCTATGACGAATTGCTGCGGGCCATCGAAGCAGTTGCCAACGGTGAGGCCATTTTTTCCCAGAGTATTGCCAAACGGATGATGTCTTATTTTGGCGGTGGACGCTCTTTGGGCCATCCCTATACCGCGCTCGAGCCAGAGGCATTCCCCGAACTGACCGAGCGGGAAACCACCATCCTCAAACTGGCCTCGAGGGGAGCGAGCTTGCTGGAGATTTCTGAATTTTTGAACATCAGCCTCAAAACTGTTCGCAACCATTTCACCAATATCTACACCAAACTCCATGTCACAGACCGCGCTCAGGCCGTGGTTAAGGCCAGAAATGCAGGAATTTATTGAGGGGCAAAATAAGATCTCGAGGGAATCTCGAGGGAATCCCGAGTCAATCTCAGGTCAATCCCGAGTCCATTTTGCTGAAATCTCGAGGGAATCCCAGCAAAACACAACCGAAGCGAGAATTTCTTAGCGTTTGGCACAAACTTAATCTTTGGTAAAGCAGTCGTACAAAACAAACTGCCCGTTCGAGCCGCATTTTTTCGATATTTTTTTGAGTGTTAATCACTTGACACCCACTCGAGCTATGGATTAGCATTGCGGAGTAAAACAATAAAATCTCCTCGAGTTAGACCACTTTGCCGTGGTTTGATTTCGGCTCGAGAAAAAAGGGGCTTATCATGAAAAAATGGCTTGCATTTGGAACCTTGGCAATGGCTTTATTGGCATCCTCGGCAGCAGCGAAAGACGTAGTTGTGGGCGTTTCATGGTCCAACTTTCAAGAAGAGCGCTGGAAAACCGACGAAGCTGCCATCAAAGCGGAGTTAGCCAAAACCGGCGATAAGTACATCTCGGCAGATGCCCAAAGCTCCAACGAAAAACAAATCTCCGACGTAGAAAGCCTGATCACCAAAGGCGCAACCGTCTTGATCATTTTGGCCCAAGATAGCGAAGCAATTTTGCCCGCAGTTGCCAAGGCCAAAGCCCAAAATATCAAAGTCATTGCCTATGACCGCTTGATCGAAGATCCTTGGGCCTTCTATATCTCCTTTGATAATAAAGAAGTGGGCCGTCTGCAAGCTAAAATGATCTTTAATGTGGTTAAGAAAGGTAACTTTGCCTTTATCAAGGGTAGCCCTACCGATCCCAACGCCAACCTGTTGTTTGAAGGTCAAATGGAAGTTTTGGCTAGTGCCATGAAATCGGGCGCAATCAAGAACGTCGGTGAGCAATATACCGAAGGTTGGAAACCCGAAACCGCCCAGCGCAACATGGAGCAAATCCTGACTGCCAACAACAATAAAATCACTGCGGTAGTCGCCTCCAACGATGGAACCGCAGGTGGAGCTGTAGCCGCGCTTGCTGCCGTGGGTTTGGCGGGCAAAGTGCCTGTTTCGGGCCAAGATGCCGACAAAGCTGCGCTCAACCGCATTGCCAAGGGTCAGCAGACCGGTACCGTTTGGAAAGATTCACGTACCTTGGGTATGGAAGCCGCCAAAATTGCCGTGCAGTTGGGCAACGGCCTGATGGTCGATAAAATTCCTGGTTCCAAAGTCTTCAATGGTGGCCCCAAGAAAGTTGCTGTCACGGGTATGTTGCTCAAGCCCGTAGTGATTACCAAGAAAAACTTAGATGTTATTTTGAAAGCAAACTGGGCTACCAAAGCCGAAGTATGTGCTGGCGTAAGTGGGACCAAAGTACCCGCTGCTTGTAAGTAAGTCTGTACGGTTTAATACCCTCGAGTGTCATTTTTACTTTCTGACTCATTTTAAGTGAGCGTTTAAGTGATCATCTACTCTCGAGTGTGTATCTTGCTCAAACCCCCTTGCCCTCGAGCGAGGGGGTTTGAAAGTTTCTTTTATTTGGTAAGTTTCTTTTACTTGGTAAATATAAACTCAGAACACATAAGCTCCAAAAAGTTCAAACTAGAGTACATAAGGATCTCCTATGCAGAAAACAACTCCCAGTTCCAACCCCAACTCAGGCAATTTATTCTCGCGCCTGCAATTAGATGGTCGTTTGATCTTTATGGTGCTGACCATTGCGATCATTTGGGTCATTTTTAATGTTCTGTCCGAAGGAATTTTTTTAAGCGTACAAAACCTATGGAACCTTTCGGTGCAAACTGCCTCGGTAGGGGTAATGGTCAGCGCAATGGTGCTGGTGATTGTGATGCGCCATGTGGATTTGTCCATTGGCTCGATCTTGGGCTTTACCGGTATGGTGATGGCAGTAGTCAACGCTCGCGTGTTTCCCCCCGATGCTGCTTGGAATGCGTGGGCGACTCTGGCAGTTGGACTGATATTGGGCGGCTTGATTGGAGCCTTTCAAGGCGCTTGGGTAGCCTATTTATCGGTTCCCGCCTTTATTGTCACCTTGGGTGGCTTGCTGATTTACCGAGGCGGCGCATGGCTCGTCACCGAGGGTCAAACGGTAGGCTCTCTCACCAATAGTTTTCAGGTCTTTGGGGGTGGCGTGGGCGGCTCGATTGGGGCCATACCCACCTGGATTATTGGCGCAATACTGCTGGCTTATGTGCTGGTCAATGATGTTTCAAATTACCTCAAACGTCAACGCAACAACTTGCCCAACCGCCCTATGTGGGTACAAATTATTGTTACAGGTCTGTTGGTGCTACTCATTTTTGGTTTCATTCAAATTATGAATGGCTACAAAGAACCCCAAACCGAAGTCTCGAGGGGGATGCCTGTTCCCGTTTTGATCATGCTGTTGACCTCGGCCCTAATGATTTGGGTAGTACGTTCTACCCGTTTTGGACGCTATATTTTTGCTTACGGCGGCAATCCCGAAGCAGCGCGTTTAGCAGGTATCAACACCAAACTGCTGACTACAGTGGTTTTTGCCATCATGGGTGTTTTGGCAGGTTTAGCAGGAGCGATCCAAACCGCGCGTTTGGGCGCAGGAACCAATTCCACCGGAACCCTTGCGGAATTGAGTGTGATTGCGGCGGCGGTGATCGGTGGAACCTCACTTTCGGGTGGGGTAGGGAGCATTCCTGGAGCCTTTTTGGGTGCTTTGCTGATGTCCAGTTTGATCAGCGGATTGGTCTTGTTGGGCTATAACAGCGCTTGGCAACAGGTGGTGCAAGGTTTAGTTTTGATGATTGCGGTTTTGCTGGATGTGCTTTATAACCGCAACCGCCCCCGCTAAGGAATTGCTCGAGCGATAAATCTCGAACACTAAATCTCGAGCGCTCAATCTTCAATATGCAGGTTCATACTCAGGAGTTACAAACATGCAACCGTTAGTCGAAATGAGAGATATTTCCAAAAGTTTCGGGGGGGTTCGCTCCCTCGATGGGGTCAGTATCGACCTGCAACCGGGCGAAGTGGTGGGCTTGTTGGGCCACAACGGAGCGGGTAAATCCACCCTGATCAAAGTGCTTTCGGGGGCATACAGCGCCGATAGCGGACAGATTTTCCTCGAGGGTAAAGAGGTTAAAATCACCAGCCCGCGCTCTTCACAGCAGCATGGCATCGAAACCATCTACCAAAACTTGGCCCTTGCCGACAATTTGGATGTGGCTGCCAATATTTTTTTGGGCCGTGAAATTCTGAAGAATGGCTCGCTGAACGAAGACCAAATGGAAATTGAGGCCAAAAAAGTGCTAGACCGTCTGAAGGTCAACATTCCCAACCTCAAATTACCGGTCTACAACTTTTCGGGCGGGCAACGCCAATGTATCGCCATCTCGAGGGCCATTTATTTTAAGGCCAGGGTACTGATCATGGACGAGCCAACCGCCGCGCTGGGGCCGCAGGAAACCGCCCAAGTGAACGAGCTGATTCGCAACCTGAAGGCCGAAGGGGTGGGCATTTTCTTGATTTCGCACGATATGCACGATGTCTTTAATTTGTGTGACCGCGTTACCGTGATGAAAAACGGTAAAGTGGTGGGCAGTTGTAAAACCAAAGATGTCACCGAAGATGAAGTCCTCGAGATGATTATTGCGGGGAAAAAACCTCGAGTGTTGCGGGATCAGGCGTAAAACTAGGCTCGAGTGTGTTTTGGCGTTTCCCGTTTCCCGATTTTGGGGGCGGGATTTTTTTATGGCTCGAGTTGCTGGCTTGAAATCACTCAAAAACACGACCAAAAAAAGTTCCCACAACTTGTGGGAAGATTGGAAAACCTCGAGGGGTACAACATTTCTCCAAAAAGAAGTGTGAAAATCTCCTCGAGGTTAGCGTGTTTGTGCGTGTTCCTGTACATTTGATCCAGACCCATGTCATGGCATTGTAAAATGACAAGATGTCGGAAATTTCTCATTCCAGTGCTTCAAAATCTTTTTCTCCCCTACTGCGCGACCAAATCCGCCTCGAACTACAGGTGCAGCCCCACATCGATCCCGCGCTCGAGTTGAAAAAAAGAGTGGAATTTTTGGTGGAATACCTGCACCACTCCAAAACCAAAGGCTTGGTGCTGGGCATCAGTGGTGGGCAAGACAGCACCCTAACGGGCAAACTGTGCCAACTGGCGGCAGAACGGGCGCGAAATCTGGGCCTCGAGTGCCAGTTTTTGGCGGTGCGCTTGCCTTACGGGGTGCAAAACGACGAAGCCGATGCCCAAATTGCCCTCGAGTTTATCCGTCCAGACCGCGTTACCACCGTGAATATCAAACCCATGACCGATGCTTTGGTTCAGACCCTCGAGGCGACGGGTTCACCCATTAGCGATTTTGTACGCGGAAACATTAAAGCAAGGGCGCGAATGGTGGCCCAGTATGCACTAGCAGGCCAAGAAGGTTTGCTAGTGGTGGGAACCGACCATGCCGCTGAAGGGGTCACTGGATTTTTTACCAAATTTGGCGATGGGGGGGTGGATCTGACCCCACTCACGGGCCTGACCAAACGCCAAGGGGCGCAGCTATTGCAGCATTTGGATGCCCCCCAAAGCACCTGGCAAAAAGTCCCCACCGCCGACCTCGAGGACAACCGCCCAGGTTTGGCGGACGAAACGGCTTTGGGCCTGAGTTATGCCCAAATTGATGATTACCTCGAGGGGTTAGCGGTTGCCGAAAGCGTTTCTCAAAAACTCGAGGGGATATTTTTGCACACCCGCCACAAACGCGCTTTGCCCGTGACTCCGTTTGACCAATGGTGGCAAAATCCCACGGAGCAAAATCTCGAGGGAAATCTCGAGGGGCAAGATTCGGAAGTGCCAAAATGAGCCTGAAAAGTGTCACTCGAGCAGGTACAAATATTCTTGAAGCCGATCTTTTGATCATTGGCGGCGGAATTGCAGGAGCTTACGCTGCGCTCGAGGCTCGCAAGCTCGGTGCAGACGTGGTACTCGCCAGCAAAGTCGAACTGATTGGCGGATCCACCCGCTGGGCGCAAGGCGGAATTGCCGCGCCATTCGAGTCGGGCGATGAATCGGCCCACGCTTTGGACACCCTGAGGGCGGGGCGGGGATTGTGCGAACCCTCGGCAGTGGAGGTTTTCGTTAGAGCCGCGAGAAGGCATGTAGAAGCGCTTGCAGAATTGGGTGTAAGGTTTTCTCCACACGCCACGCTGGAGGGGGGTCACAGCCGCCCCAGAGTGCGCCATACGGGTGATGCTACGGGGTATTCGATCAGCGTTGCGCTCAGTTCCGCTTTAAAATCCCAAAAAGGCCCAAAATTGAGGTTGCTCGAGGGGGCTTTTGCCCAAAACCTGCGAATGTGTACCAGCGAACACGGCTCGAGTGCGTCTGGGAAAAGTATATCAGGTTTTGCAACAGATTTTTCGGGGTCAGGCTCGAGGGTGGTGGGCGCGGATTTTCTTGCCGCCAGTGGGCCAATTCAGGTTCGAGCAGGGGCTACGTTGCTTGCCACAGGCGGTTTTGGGCGGCTCTACCCCGTTTCCACTGCTCCGCCCGAAGGCACAGGAGACGGTCTGGCACTGGCTTTTCGTGCGGGAGCCGTGCTGCGCGACCTCGAGTTTGTGCAGTTTCACCCCACCGCCGTGGTGGTGCAGGGCCAAGCCTACTTGGTCACGGAAGCTGCCCGTGGCGAGGGTGGAATGCTGCTCAACGCCCACGGGGAGCGCTTTATGCCCCGCTACGATCCCCAACTCGAGCTGGCCCCCCGCGATGTGGTGGCGCGGGCCATTTCTGCCGAAATTTTGGCTACGGGCGCGGTTTATTTGGATTTGCGCCACCTGCAAGAATCCATGATCCAAGCCCACTTTCCCACCGTGCAAGCCACTTTGGGCCAGTTCGGTTTAGACCTGGCTCGAGACTTAATTCCCGTGCAGCCCGTGGTTCACTACACCATGGGCGGGGTGCAAACCGATATTTGGGGTCGCAGTACGGTAGCGGGGCTGTATGCCGCTGGCGAAGTGGCTTCCTCGGGCTTGCATGGGGCCAACCGCCTAGCCAGCAACAGCCTGTCCGAAGGTTTGGTTTTTGGCGCGAGAGCGGCCCAAGCAGCCTTGGCAGATCAAAAACACTCCCTCGAGCTTGGAACTCCTCTGCCTACCCCAAGTTTTGATCCCGAATGCTTACCCGCCCTAAAAGCTCGAGTGGCAGCGGGTGCAGGTCTACTTCGCAACGCCGAAGGCTTGGAAGCTGCGCTAAAATCTTGGGAATCTTGGGAATCTTGGGAACAACATCCCACACAAGAAAAAACTCGAGCCAGTTTGGAAGCGGCAAATCTCGCTTTGATCGGTGGATTGATGCTTAACGCCGCACTGGAACGTCAAGAATCTCGAGGAGGACACTTCCGTACCGATTTCCCACTCGAGGGAAAACCCGTACATTCAGCGCAAGTCTTGGATTTAAAAACGGGAAAAATCAATCTCGAGCATGTTTCAGTTGGAGCGATACGTACAGAAATATAATTGTAGAAAATTGAAATAAAACTTGAAAATATAGTCTTGTTGTGTTTTTAATTTATGCTACTATAAAATAAATTTTTATAGTAGCATTTATAATAAAATGATAAAATAAGACGATATTATGAATAAAAAATCTCGAGCGCCGGGAGTTTTATCTTGAGTTATAAAAAAACTAAGAAACCCCTTCAAAAGTTCGGATAAATCTCGAGTTTTAATCATGTCTCGAGGAATTGTGACTGTAAACCCCAAAAGCTCCGCCGAACCTGTCGCAAAATTTCCCTTCAAAATTCGTTTTGATGAGAGTCAAATGAGCAGGCGATTTTGGCGAAATTTCAGTTTTTTGCTGTAGTTGTTTTTAAAGTAGTTAAAAGATATAAAAGATTGACAACAACAGATGAAATTCCGAGGATGCATCCCAAACGGGGTTTTTTCATTAAATCCGCCGTGTATTACGGTCTTTTCCGCCGTGTATTACGGTCTTTTTTTGCAATATCCGCCGTGTATTACGGTACTTTGGGGGTACAAATCCGCCGTGTATTACGGTAGTTGGCAAAATTATCCGCCGTGTATTACGGTCTTTTCCGCCGTGTATTACGGTAGTGTCCAAATCTCAATCCGCCGTGTATTACGGTCTTTTAAATCACAATCCGCCGTGTATTACGGTAGTGCCTAGGTCACAATCCGCCGTGTATTACGGTATAGTCAAGCAGTGGGCTTGGGGTAGACTGAAGGCATGGCTCGCACGCCCCGTCTTGGAAAACCCAAACCCCTTCCGCTCGAGCAAGTGACTCATTTTGATGAAGCCAATGTGGGGCGTTTAGGGCTGATTAGTGTCCAGGAGCGCATTCCTGATACCTATGTTCGCTGGAACGCCCCTTTTGAGATGGATGGCAACGAAGGTGAGATCGTTTGTACCTGCTCGAGTGAGGTGGGCGGGGTTCCGCATGGCTTGGACGGAGACTTTGCCACTGTGCTGAACGTGCTTTTTCTTGAGCAGGGTGCGCCTGAAGATGGGGTGGTGCATTCTACTGCCTACGCTTTGTTGCAGCGAGCGGGTTTTCAAGATTCCAGCTACTACTATGAAAAACTGAATGCCTCGCTCGAGCGCTTGCGGGAGGCACGTTACCGCGTCTCTCGAGCCTGGAAACGCCCCAGTCGCAAGGGCTGGGACACTGTGGATTTTAACTACATCAGCCAGATTGAAAGTTCCACCGCCGAGGGGCGCACTTTGGGTCAAGGTACGGTTTTGTCGATCAAATTGGCGACTCCCATCACCGCCAGCATTCGGCTGAGATACCTGCGTCCGCTGGATTTGGACTTTTTGGTCAGCCTGAAACGCCCCCTAACCAGGGCGCTGTACCGCTTGCTGAACGCGGTGCGGCAAAGTGAAGACTCTGGGAATGGGAATAATGCGGGTCAAAATGCGGCAAAAATGCGGGAATTTCAGGTCTCGGTGCAATCTTGGGCCGAATCGTGCAAATTGCAAGAGCGCGAAACCAGCCGCATTCGTCGCAACCTCGAGGATGCCCACCAAGAATTGATCGAGCGGGGATTTTTGACCGATGTGCGCTGTGAAGGACGTGGGGCTAAGGCAACCTTCGCCTACGTGTTCAATGTGGCTCAGCCACTGCCTAACCGCGTTGCGGCCTCGGGTGCGTTGCCTGCCCAGATGTATCAGACCCTCGAGCGGTTGCGAAGTTTTGGGGTCACGCTTACGGCGGCGAATGCCTTGGTGGAAGAGCTGGGCCTCGAGCATATCGAGGGCCGCATGGGTAAATTTGACCGAATGCTGGCAGCGGGCTACAAACCCCGCTCGAGAAGTGCAGTGGTGATCGATGTGATCCGCGATACCAAAGGAAAATATGCCGAGCCACTGCTGGTTTCTTCATCAACCTCGAGCCTGCCGACCTATCAGCTTGTGGGTTCAAAACTCGAGTTGGAAGTGTTGCCCCCCGAAGAATCGCCAGAATCCAGCCTAGACACTCTGCCCCTGCTCGAGCAAGCCGCGCGTACTGTTGCCACCTTGCGGGTTTTGTTGGGCAAGCGGGCCACCGATACCCTGATGCGTGGGGTGCGTTTGGCCCTCGAGGAAGGCCAAGTCAAGGGTTCAGATTTGCTGCAAGAAGCCACCAAAGCCGCATTTGACAAAAAGCTCGAGGCGTTTCATCAGCGTTTGTTGCTTTTGGTGGAAGAATATGGCCCCGAGCGGTTGTTATAAAAGATATGGAGATGATTATGAAAATACCCTCGAGCGTGTTAAAAGTTGCAGTATTGTTGGGATTGAGTCTCTCGAGCGTGGTGTACGCGACTCCAAAAGATTGCTATGACGCATTTGATGCTAAAAACTATTCAAAGGCATATAAAAAATGCTTAGTACAGGCAAATTTAAATGATTCCGAGTCACAGGCCATATTAGGCTATATGTATTTTGCTGGATATGGCGTAAAAAAAGATAGCCCAAAAGCAATTGAACTGTTTAAAAAATCGGCAAATCAAGAAAACGTTTTAGGACAAAGATATTTGGGCGATGCTTATTTCTCGGGTTTAGGTGTGCCTAAAGACTATGCTTTGTCGATGAAATGGTATCAAAAAATGGCTGATAAAAATGATAATTATGGAGCATATGCTCTTGGATATATGTATTCCAAAGGACTTGGAACAAAAAAAGATTTCACTTTGGCTTTTAACTGGTTTAAAAAATCTGCTAGCCAAGGAAACATTGAATCACAGGCGGCCTTGGGGACAGTTTATTATAGAGGAGATGGAGTTTTTAGAGATGTTCCCACTGCTGCCATGTGGTTTAGAAAAGCTGCGGATCAGGGCCATGCTCATGCACAAGTTTGTATTGGAAAATTGTTGCAGATTGGAGAAGGAGTTCCCCAAGATTTAAATTTGGCGATTTCTTATTATCAAAAATCTGCTGCACAAGGATACCCTCCAGCGATACAAGAACTAACGAATTTGGGTATCCACATCAAGTCAAAAAAATAGACAAACCAGCCCCCTCGAGCCAAACCCCATGTTAATCTGCCTTGTGAAAGCGCAGATTTTAATTTTGGATTTTTGGAAAACCACACGCTCGGAAACCCGACCATGCTAAGCCTAGACCAGCGCCTACAGGCCGCCCTCGAGGAAGATTTGGGCCGTGGCGATGCCACCACCCTTGCCACCATTCCAGAAGAGCAAATGGCGCAGGCCGAATTCTTGCTCAAACAACTTGGAACCCTCAGCGGTTTAAAAGTGGCCTCGAGGGTGTTTGCTTTGGTTGATCCCGAAGTGAAGGTGGTTTGGACGGTGCAGGATGGAGAT
>JANYFS010000140.1 GCA_025359705.1 Deinococcales bacterium
GTGATTACGATGGTGTCTTGGGAATGGACTCCATTTGCTATGTTGATTTTACTAACCAGCTTGCAATCTTTGCCCGATGATCAAATCGAAGCAGCACGTTTAGATGGCGCAACTCCGCTACAAGAGTTTCGTTTTATCGTATTACCCTTTTGGCGGCAAGCCCTCGAGGTGGTAATCTTGCTCGAGACGATTGCGGTACTTCAGGTATATGGCGAAATTTATGCTTCGACCAGTGGTGGGCCAGGTATTGCGACTACAAACTTGCCTTATTTTATTTATCAGAAAGCCTTTGCCGAGTATTCCATTGGGGTTGCGAGTGCGGCTGGGGTGATTGCAGTCGTTTTGACCAACATTTTGGCAGTTTTCTTACTGCGGTTGATCAGCCAAGGTATGGAAGAGAGGGGACACGCATGACCGTTTCAATCAAACAACGCGGCAGCCTTCCAAATAAACCAAATAAGCCAGATAAAAATTACGCTCGAGTACAGAACATTTTGCTGACCGTTGTTACGTACTTGTTGGCATTTGCCTTCTTTTTCCCAATTTTATGGATGATTATGGCAGCCTTCAAAACCGAGGCACAAGCTTTTGCCAGTCCACCTATTTTTGCTTTTGCACCTACAACCGAGAACTTTAATGAGGCACTACACAGCTATTTTCCAGCACTGCGAAATAGTTTGGTCGCGGCACTAGGTAGTACCCTGCTGGCTTTTGTACTGGGGCTTCCTGCGGCATTTGCGTTGGCAATTTATCCTACTTCTCGCTCGAAGGGAATGTTGACTTGGATGCTTTCCACCAAGATGATGCCCGCTGTCGGGGTCATCGTACCGTTGTTCCTGATTTACCGCGACCTTCATCTACTGGATACCCTTCCAGGACTGCTGATTATTTATACTGCCATGAATTTACCGTTGGTGGTCTGGATGATGCACTCGTATCTTTCGGATATTCCCTTTGCCATCTTTGAGGCAGCCAAAGTGGACGGTGCTACTTTGGGTCAGGAGTTTTTTAGTATTGCACTTCCTCTCAGCCTACCTGGAGTTAGCGCAACTGGACTTTTGGCGCTCATTTTTGCTTGGAATGAGGTCTTTTTTGCACTCAACCTCACCTCGGCAGATGCTGCGCCTCTGAGCGTATTTATCGGTTCTTTCAAGACCAGCGAGGGTCTGTTCTGGGCAAAGATGAGCGCGGCAGCGACGCTGACAGTTATGCCAGTGCTTATTTTTGGTTGGGTAGCCCAGCGCCAACTGGTGCGCGGTCTCTCTTTTGGAGCAGTCAAATGAGCGCTCTAACCATGCCCGCTGCGGTGATCATCGCTCGAGGAAAGGTGGAGGTGCAAGAGGTATTTGAGCCACATCCTGGGTTTGGCGAAGTCAGAATTCGGGTTCATGCCACAGGAGTGTGTGGTACCGATCTCCATTTGCTCGAGGGGCATTTCGGTGCAAAATTTCCACTGATTGCGGGACATGAAATCAGTGGCGTGGTGGATGAATTGGGAGCTGGAGTACTCGAGCTTAAAGAAGGCGATCAGGTTGCAATAGACCCCAACCTAAGTTGTGGGCAATGTCATTATTGTCAGCGAAACCTATTTCAGCATTGTGTACACCATGAGGCACTCGGGGTAACGCTGCCTGGCGGCTTTTCTCGCTATGTGATTGCTCCTGCCCGCAATGTCTACCAGGCTCAGGGTTTGACCCTTGATCAAGCGGCTTTTGCCGAGCCTTTGGGTTGTGTAGCTTGGGGAATGCGCCGCCTCAAACCTGAGTCGGGTTCAACTGCCCTTGTTTTTGGTGCAGGTGCAATTGGTTTGCTGCTGATGCAAGGACTTCTGGCGAGTGGTTGCTCGAGTGTGACGGTGATTGATCCGGTGGAAAGTCGGCTGGAATTGGCTCGAGCGCTGGGGGCTGCTCAGACTTTTGCGCCCCATCCCGAACTGTTCCAAGAACTTTGTGACCTGCACCCTTACGGGTTTGACATCACCGCCGAAGCAACGGGGATTCCAGAGGTGGTGGAGTCTTTGGCGAAATATACCGCAGTTGCGGGCAAGATTCTGGTTTTTGGGGTAGCCGAAGAAAGTATTCGAGTGCAAATCAGCCCCTATGAACTGTTTCGCCGTGATTTAACCATGCTGGGCAGTTTTGCCCTTAACTCGAGCGTACCCTTGGCCCTCGAGTGGCTCAGAACGGGGCGAGTGCGGGTGGAAGATCTGATCACCCACCGCCTTGGGTTGGGGGGCGTGGAGCAAGCCTTGAACCTGAAGGCCAACCCTGGCATGGCTGGAGCGCAAAAAGTTTTGATTCAACCTTGGGAGACCGTATGAGTGTGCTGGATTTATTTAAACTCGAGGGCCGCTTGGCAGTGGTAACAGGAGCCGCACAAGGTATCGGTTTTGAAATCGCTAAAGCCTTGCAAGAAGCGGGCGCTCGAGTGGTTATCGCGGATCTCAATCCAGAGGTGGGGCAAGAGGCCGCCCAACATCTGGGGGCCGCTTTTGAAGCAGTCGATGTCAGTGACTCCTCGAGCGTATCCGCATTGGTGGCTCGAGTGACCGAGCAGTATGGGCCGACGGAAATTCTGATCAACAATGCAGGCATTGTGCGGAATACCGCCGCCGAACTGACCTCCGACGAAGATTGGCAGTTGGTCATGCGGGTGAACTTGGATGGGGTTTATTGGTGCTGCCGCGAGTTTGGACGTTCTATGCTCGAGCGTGGACGGGGTACCATCGTCAATCAAGCCAGTATGAGTGGTCTAATCAGCAACCATCCCCAACCTCAGATCGCCTACAACACCAGTAAAGCGGGAGTGATTCACCTCACTCGGTCTTTGGCAGGAGAGTGGGCCAGTAGAGGGGTTCGGGTCAACGCCATCGCTCCTGGCTATACCGCCACACCCTTAACCAAGCGTGGCCTCGAGAATCCCACTTGGCGTTCCACTTGGCTTGAAAACACGCCTATGGGACGCTTGGCAGAACCCTCTGAAATTGCACCCGCCGCGCTTTACCTTACTTCTGATGCCTCGAGCTTTGTGACTGGACATACATTGGTTATCGATGGAGGTTACACCGTATGGTAAACTCAATAAAAAGTCAGACTTTAGTCCTGCATCAAACCCATGATGTACGCTGGGAGACTCGAGAAGTTAAAGCACCAGGCCCGCTTGAAGCCCGAATTCATATTCAATGTATCGGTATTTGTGGTAGTGACTTGCATTACTATACGCATGGGCGAATTGGTTCTTTTGTGGTTGAAAACCCTCTGGTACTGGGCCATGAAGTGAGTGGTATTGTCGAGGCGATAGGTGAACAGGTGACCCGTCTAAAGATCGGGGATCGGGTGGCCCTCGAGCCTGGCATCCCCTGTGGTCGCTGCGACTATTGCAAGCGGGGTAGCTATAACCTATGTCCAAAGATGCGTTTTATGGCGACTCCTCCAATCGACGGCGCATTGTCTGAATATGTTATTTGGCCTGAAGATTTCATCTTTCCAATTCCAGAACACGTCAGTTTAGAGGCAGCAGCATTGCTCGAGCCTTTAGCGGTGGCAGTTTGGGCGGTGCAGCGTGGTGGTGTATCCATGGGTGATAGCGTGGTGGTATTGGGCGCAGGCCCGATTGGATGTACCACCTTACAAGCAGCAAAAGCAGCGGGAGCAACCATCCGAATTGCCGTGGATTTAGAACCTTTTCGCCTCGAGATGGCAAAGCAAATGGGAGCGACCCACACCATCAATGCTCAAGAAGAAGATGTACTCGAGCGCATTCGGGACATCACCACAACATTAGACCTCCCGCGCTCACATGCGGGCGTAGATGTGGCTTTCGAGACAGCGGGAAGTGTGGCAACCTGTCGTATGAGCCTAGCAGCACCACGACCAGGGGGGGTCACGGTATTGGTGGGATTACCCCCTGATCCCCTCATTTCTTTGGATATTGTGAGTGCCGCCAGCAGAGAAACCCAAGTACGTGGGCTGTTTCGCTATGCCAATTGCTATCCAGAATCATTAGCTTTGGTGGCTTCAGGCGCAGTCAATTTGGATGCACTCGTGACCCAAAATTATGCGTTTTCACAAACTCCAGCAGCCTTGGAGTTTGCGGTCAACGATAAGTCCTCGAGTATGAAGGTCATGATCCAAATGAACCAAGATAATCATGCGCCAAGATAATCATGCGCCAAAATAAAATAGGCCAAGATAATATGGGCCAGAACAATGTCTAAGTTACTCATGGGGATCGATATAGGTACAGGTAGCACCAAAGGGGTACTGACTAGCCCAGATGGAGTAATCGTAGCGCAACATGTTATTGAGCATGGGGTTTCCATGCCTGCACA
>JANYFS010000142.1 GCA_025359705.1 Deinococcales bacterium
CCTCTATGAGCGCAAGGGTTTAATTCGTCCTGGACGCTCGAGCGGTAAAACACGACTGTATAGTGAGCGCGATATTGACCACTTGCGGGAGATTCGCAGATTGACTCAAGAACTGGGGGTCAATTTGGCAGGTGTGGAAGAAGTGATGAAACTTCAGCATCAACTGGACGACCTGCAAGATCAATTTGAACAGGAACTCGAGCGGATCGACACCCAACTGCGCGATGTGACCACCCCCAAAGCCTTGCCCAGTAAGGCGGGACAGACTGACCCCAAAGATAAACCGGTTTATGTGATTTCGATTGCTGCCGAGCTGGTGGACATGCACCCCCAAACCTTGCGCCTCTACGAGCGCAACAAACTGATCAACCCAGGGCGCTCGAGCGGCAAAACCCGCTTGTACAGCGAACGGGACATCGAACAACTGCGGGAAATCCGTAGGCTGACCCAAGAACGCGGGGTCAACTTGGCGGGTGTCGAGGAAATTATGCGTTTGCGGGGTCGCCTCGAGGAATCTCGCACGCGGCTCGAGCGCAACATTCAAAATATCCAAGGCAAAATCGAGAACCAAATGACCTTGTGGCGCACCTTGGCGGCCCCAACAGATGACCAAAATGATGAACTCAAGCATGAACGTGATCGTGAGCTTGATAGTGAACTCGAGGACGAACTTTTAGAGGATGAACTCGAGCATGAACCTGATCGTGAACTTGGGTCAGATCCAACCCCTACTGCACAGGAAGAAGGCTAAATGACACCGCACGCTTTTGCCATTGGAGATGTCCACGGTCACTTGGATAAATTGATCAATGTGTTGCAAAGTCACCGACTTTTGGATTTTAGCTTGCGTTGGGCAGGCGGAAACTCGAGGCTCTGGTTTTTGGGAGATTTTTTTGACCGTGGCCCCAGTGGGGTTGGCGTGATTGAACTGATTATGCGGCTTCAGCACGAGGCTCGCCAGGAAGGGGGTTTTGTGGGTGCGCTGTTGGGCAACCACGAGCCACTTATTTTGGGCGCACGCAAGTTCCGCCGTCAAAAAACCTCTTTTGGGATGAGCTTTCGGGCCGAATGGCTGCACAATGGAGGCCGCCTTAGCGATCTCGAGGCACTGAATGAGGATCATCTCAATTGGTTATTGGCCTTGCCCGCAATGGCGCTCGAGGGGGATTATTTATTGATCCATGCCGATTCACAGTTTTATTTTGATTATGGCAATACCATTCTCGAGGTGAATAATCATATTCATGAAATTTTAATAGGTGACAACGATCATGAATGGGACGAACTTTTAGCGCAATTTTCGCGCCGAAGGGAATTCTTGCACTCCGAAGAAGGTGAACACCGTGTAGACGATTTTCTTCGTGCTTTCGGGGGCAAGAGAGTGGTACATGGTCACACCCCTATTCCGTATTTGCGCGGAGTTCCCGCTGATGAAGTATGCGAAGCCTATTTCTATGCAGGTGGTCGGGTGATCAATATTGATGGGGGTTTAATTTACCGTGAGGGTAATGGTTTTGTATTTCCATTGCGTCCACTAAATACCGATCTCGAGGTAGGCAATCTCGAGGCACATAGTGTTACGGTGAGTGTGGATATACCCCTGTCCCCGCCCTTGCTCGAGGAAATGATTCAGGAAATATTTGTAGAAACGCATGTAGAAGCATATGTGGAAATACTTAAGCCAATTCCACTAGAAGTAATACCGCTCGAGATAAACACCCTCGAGCCTAGTATTGCCGAAGGACTGGAAAGTAAGATAGTGACAAAATCAAAACGCAAGCGTAAAAGTAACAGTAAAAAAATGGAGTAATAGACCACATTTTGCTCGAGACCACATAGGGAAAATCGGGTAGGGGAGGGTTTTAAACCCTTCCAGTGCGCGAAATCTTGAGCGAAATCTTGAGCGAAAGGTGGATATATGCGCCTAACTCCGATACCTGCTCCGATACGCCCTCATCAGAATAGGGCCATAAATAGAGCAGAATAGAGCGGTGCGAATTCGACTTGATCCTTGGAATGAAGAAGCCCCGCAAGCCCAATTGGGCCTTAAACCTTTTGCGGGAGATGTGACGGTTGACCTCGAGCTGAAACAGTGGAAACCGATTCCCAGCAAAGCCATTCCCGAATATTTGCATCAGGTGCATGTGGTGGACGGCTCGAGGCGACTCGAGGCGCGGGTGATTCTCGAGGAAGACGGCGCAAACCACCACGGGGCTTTTGGCGCGTATGCGGTGGGCCACGCTTTGCTCGAGCTGAATTCTAAAAAGGCCAGTATTTCCCAGATCGAAAGTGGGCGGGTTTTGGCGGTTTGTGGTAATTTGACCGTGCCAGACATTGCACTTGCTCCACCCAAAGGCGGCTCGGGCAAGTTGGTTTATCCGCTGTTGTGCGATGCACGGCTGCGAAACGAGCCACAATCGGCGGTACTGATTGTGCAGCGGCTGATGTTGCAGCGCGAGCAAAGCATAGCCTCCAAACTGGCCCTTGGCCTCGAGGATGTGATGGGCGGGCTGTTCGAGCTGGATACCTTGGTTTTGCAAGATGGCCCTGTGGACATCAAGGCTTCGGATCGTTTGATTTTGGGCTATATCAAAAGTTTTGAAACCGATTATCTTGGCCCCTTGCAGCGTCCCACCTTGCACCAGCTCAAAGTCAACGAGCGTACCCCTATTTTTTACTTCCAATACGGCGGCGAGGAGCGCGGGCGGTTTTCGTGGTATGTGCGGCTTTCGGAAATGAGTGCTTTGTACCCGCAAGGTTCGGGGGTGGTGCGCCTTGAGATGGCGGCTCCAGAGGAACTAAACGGCTTGCCCAAACTGATCAAACGTATTGCGGATTTCAGCCCCCATTTGCTGGGAATGTTGGGCAGCATGGCCCACAAAGACCCTCGAGCGCCACAAAATCTAATTCCTACGGGAGCGCTCGAGCGAGAACTCAAACGGCGGATGGGCGATGCCCAACTGATCTCAAGGCGGATTCGGGGATGGATTATGGAGCAGAGCTGGTTAGGGTGATCTCGAGGGGATGATCTAACTCGAGCCTGTCCGAAACCGCGCTCATCAAAATCTCGAGCGAAACAATTCCGTCCGCTAATCCGTAGCCATCAGGGACACGCTCGAGGTGATTGCGGGCTTTTTGCAGATTGAGCCGTCCGCCCTTCAGATTTCCCTGAACTTTGCCTTTATGCAGCGTCGCTGCCAGCAAAATCAAACCCTGAAGATAGTGTGCCTCGAGCGCTGTATTGTTCTTTTTAGCCTCGAGCCAATGAGGTTCCCAGGCTTCGTGGGCTTCCCAAAAATGTTGGGCATCAAACAAAATCGCTCCTGGCTCGAGGTGTGGGCGCATGACTGAAGTCTAGCTTGTTTACATCTGGATTTTTCCTGCTTGGTTTGCCCGCTTATACTGATTTCTAATATGTCAGAATTAAAAACACTCAAAATCGGTTTGGTGGGATGTGGAACGGTGGGCAGCAGCGTGCTGACCATGCTCAACCGCCAACGGGAATTGTTTCGCTCGCTGGATTATGAACTGATCCTCGAGGGGGTTTTGGTGCGCGACCCGCTGCAAGCCCGCGAGTTCGATTATCCTGGGGCCACCTTCACCAACGACCCGCATTTCCTCGAGGGGGTGGATATTTTGATCGAGGTGATGGGTGGCATCGAGCGGCCCTACCAACTGTGGAAACCCCATCTCGAGGCGGGAAAAGTGCTGATCACCGCCAACAAAGCCCTGCTTGCCGAGCGCTGGGAAGAACTGCGCCCCTACCTCGAGAAAGGCCAAATCTATTTTGAGGCCAGTGTGATGGCGGGAACCCCGATCATTGCGGCGATGTCCACCATTTTGCGGGCCAGCACCCCTGTGCGGCTCGAGGCGACACTTAACGGAACCTGCAACTATATTTTGTCCGAGATGGAAAAAGGGCGCAGTTACCAAGACGCTTTGCTTGAGGCCCAGCGTTTGGGATACGCCGAAACCGACCCCACCTTGGATGTGGGTGGCGGTGATAGCGCCCACAAGCTCACCTTGTTGGCCCGTATGTTTATCGATCCCGATTACGCCTTCGAGCGGGTTTCGGTGACGGGTATCGACACTTTGCCCGAAGGTGCGGTGCAAGAAGCCCTCGAGCGTGGTGAAAAAATACGGTTGTTATGCACCCTCGAGCGGGAAGAAGGTCGCTGGCAGGCCAAAGTCGCCCCCACCCGCCTGCACCGCTCGCACCCCATTGCCAAAGCCGATTCCAACTTCAATGCCCTGCTGTTTACAGGCGAGGAATGTGGAAATATGCTCTTTATGGGCAGTGGTGCGGGTGGCATGGTCACAGCCAGCGGAATTGTTGGCGATTTGATGTGCCACTGCGACGGAATTCCAGGGCCACGGCCTGTATCTTTGGTTCGCTAATCACTTCGCTAATTGTCTCGAGAGGATGATAGTTTGAGTGCGCTCGAGACAATCCGTTATCTCATTTCATAGTCTCATTTTAGAATATTTGTCTAAATAATGAGTAGATTCGTCTGATCATTCGTAGGGGTCGGGCGCTGCCTGACCATCAGTTCTCTGACAAACGCTCTATATATGGAAAAACAGGGAAGATCTTATAGTAATCTTCCCTGTTTCTATTTAGAACTCGAGCCTGCCTACAAATCAAGAATGCGTAGTCTCCCGCTCGAGTGCCTGACGGCGTGCGGCTTCTTCATAGCGGGTAGATAAAATAAAGAAGGTGGGTGCCCATAATCCTACAAAAATACCAAAGCGTTCGGCTCGAGCGTCTTCTTGGGTATAGTTTGCGCCTTGGTTGCGTTTGTTTTGCCAGATTAAAATGCTTCCGCCAATGCTGGCAAAGCCCAATACATAACAGATCTTGGACAACATGGTGTTGGTTTGCTCGTTCATAACATCTCCTGCGGTGTGTTTGAGTTCGGCAAAATACCCCGAAGTGCTTGGGAAGGAACTGCTTCGAGATTCTATTTTTACCCTCGAGCTTGTGAATAGCTGCACGTATCCATACAATCCAAATTAAGACGTTTGCCCCTGCAAATTCCCGTTCGCATCCTTATAATGTGATCATGTCTACCCTGCTTTCCCCAATCTTGGCCCCCCAAATGCAAGCCCTCGAGCTGCGTTTGCGTGAGGTGGTGCGTTCCAAAGTGGAATTTATCGAGGCCATTGGGGAAAATCTGGTCACGGCGGGGGGTAAGCGCTTTCGGCCCGCCTTGGTTTTTCTTAGTGCCAAAGCCTTGGGTTTGCACGACCCTCGAGAGGTGGATTTGGCAATCGCAGTGGAGTTGCTGCATTCGGCAACCCTTCTGCATGACGATCTAATCGACGATGCCGAAACCAGACGGGGCAAAGAAGCCGCTTTCAGGCGCTATGGCAACGCAGTTTCGGTGCTTTCGGGGGATTTTATGCTCTCGAGGGTGCTGAAATTGCTGTCCACCATGCCGCCTTGCCTCACTGCCGAATTTGCCGAAACCTCCATGCAAATTTGTGAAGGCGAGGTTTTGCAGTTCCAAATTGCCTCGTATGGCGACTACAATTTGGCACATTACCTCGAGGTGATCACCGCCAAAACTGCGGTACTGTTGGCAACGGCAGTGCGTGCGCCCGCTCTGCTGATGGGCATCGAAGATGAACGCGACCCCCGCCTGATGGCTTTAACCACCTACGGCCTCGAGTATGGTCGGGCTTTTCAGATCCAAGACGACTTGCTGGATCTGATGTCCGACCCGCTCACTTTGGGCAAACCGATTGGCGGCGACTTGCGCGAAGGCAAAGTAACTTTGCCTGTGCTGCATCTGCTCGAGGGTAACCATGCTCCAGAGGTGCGTGCGATCGTAGAGCGCCGCGCCGAAAAAGAGGGCGATGTGCAGCGGGTGCGCGATTTGGTGCGCGGTAGTTCTGCCCTCGAGCTATGTTTGTCCGAGTTGCGCTCGAGATCCAATTTGGCTGTGCAAGCCCTCAAGGTTTTGCCCGTCAGCCCTGCCCGTCAAGCGCTCGAGGATTTGGCACTTTCGGCAGCCCAGCGGGTACTATAGCCAGCTACTTAAAGGCTTCGCCATAACTTCGCCGTATAATGTTAAAGCAAATCCAACCACAGCCAAAGGCCACAGGCCAAAACAGTAAAAAAGCCCATAACCCATACCAGTTTTGGGCTACGTTCAGATAGGTGCAAAAAAACGATCCGATAACGGTTCCAACAATAATCGAAATGCGTCTGGTAACGTCTCTGGGAGTCCAAGAGTCTAAGTCCATGACTCAAATATACTGCTCGAGGGGGGATCAGGCCAGAGTCAAAAATCCCGTTTTTTAGGATCTTTGACCAAGTTGTTGCAAGATCCAATCTGCTTGGATATGCCAAAGCTGCTCGAGTAGGCTCGAGAGGGTCAGTTCCATATCTGGATCTGAGTTGACCCGTTGCAGATTCTGAATTTCTGCCAAAGCCTGCTTCAAATCGAACAGATCGGCTGGAGAAATCGGGCTTGGCTCGAGGTGCATATTGTCTTCTTGTTCCCGAATTTGGTCGCGCAGCAACACCCGTTTGAGCGGCACTTGCTCGAGGGAATGCCGTTCGCGCAAGCGACTGAGGACTTCTTGGGGTGGGGGTTTGGCAACATGGTATTTGATGGTTTGGCTGGGGGTGATCTCCAAAACATAGCCCCGCAAATCTGGGTGATAACACAAGGCATGATCGATATTAAAGGCTTTGCCCGCTGCATAATTGAGCGGCTGCCGAGTTGTTACATTCTCGGGAGTATGACCATGCACATAGGTATTGCCCCCAAAAGTCTCGAGCTGAAGGCCAATTCCCTCGAGTGGGCTGTATAAATAACGCGCAGGGCGTTCATAGTCAGACACCCCATCTACAGGCCAATTGCGTACTGTTAATAAAATAAAGGCTTCCATGCCGCCCCTAGCACTTTGGCAGAGCATTTTAAATAGCTTATTGACCTGACCAATCGTGCTGCCAAATTGCTGATAGTCGATATTGCCATGAGCAAAAAGAACCCCGTCTTCCAAATGAAGTAAAGGAAGCTGGGCATACCACTCCAGCAATTCCCTATCTTTTCGCAAGACTTCTACTTCATAGCGGTATCCACCATTTCCATAATGATTCGTTTCAATCTCTTCATAAAGCACCGTTGGATTTTGGTACTCGAGTGCAGAGAAAGAACCATCCCGCCCCCTGGCGTTGGCAATCATAATTGCATCATGGTTTCCGAGCAAGGCAATCAGTTTTCCACCTACGTGCCGGGCTTCTTCTTGAAGACGGCGCACGGTACGCAATACCTCGAGGCCCTGTCTACCTCGATCTACATAATCCCCCACCAATACCAAACGCGACAATCCCCCAATCCAACTTCCCTCGAGATTGATTAAACCCACTTGTTGTAATAATCCTAACCATTTATCAAACTCACCATGAATATCACCAATGGCATATAGAGGTGTAGGAGAATGATCAGAGTCAGTTGGGCTGGTATCGTCAAAGGGGTTTGAATTCATAGGTATCAGATTGGTTTTGCTGAAGACTTTGACATTTTTTAAAGGGTCGGGCCTTTCTTGTTCGCCAAGTGGGTTGAACCGATCAGAGGCGCTTTGCTCGAGATGCTGCTCGAGATGCGCTAAGTCATGTGCTGGCAAACGAATGGGTACATTGAGATCATAAAAAGTATGCGGGTAAACATTTCGCTGAAAAACTCGAACCCAACTCTTGCTCAAAATCCCCAGTTTTTGCCAGGTTTCCCAAGCAAGAGGATTTTGGGATGTGGTTTTTGCCACAGGCTCGAGCATAAATTTAGTATACGGGCAGAGCGTTACGCTGTGCCATACTATTTTGCATATCTTATTTCCCCCCCCTCATTTTACAGCTTTCTTGTAACTTTCTTGTAGCTTTCTTGTAGCAACTCGAGTCCGAGGTATCCGAGGTAATAGAGGGTGCTTTGGGGTATTGAAGTTTTTCCCAGAATATTTCCCAGAATATTTTTGCTGGATTGGGGTTTGCTCCATTCCCTCGAGCGGATACCTTTTCTGGCTTCTGGGCGGTGTTTTTTAGGCTCGAGTTCTTTGAGGCAGGGGTTAAAAACGGTACGTAGAAATCTCACTTTGTAATAATGATAAGTATTAAAGAAACTTTTTGTTTACAAAAATAGTCATATGGTGTACACTGTTCATCAGAGCAGCATTGGCGATCACGGTTGGATATGACCGCCCTACTCGTTGGAGGGTTTCCATGCTTTTAGAAAAAACGTTCGTTGATACCATCACTTATCGCCCCGGAAGCGTCATCCTTTACCCTGGTGTCAGCGATATGCTGTACCGTTTGCAAAGCGGCCTAGTGCGAGTTCACACGATGGACGACGATGGCAATGGTCTTACTTTGCGCTATGTCAAACCTGGCGAGTTTTTTGGTGAAGAAGCCCTAGCGGGTTTTGACCGCACCTATTTTGCCGAAGCTGTTACCGACAGCACCGTCGATGTAATCAACCCCGCGCTACTTTCCCCCGAAGACAACCTCGAGGTGAGTACCCATTTGGTTCGCATCTTGGGACGTGCTTACGAATCGATCTACCGCTTGGTGGGCAAGCGCCTGAAAAGCCGCATCGCCAGCGAACTGCTCGAGCTAGGACAAACCGCCTTGGCAACTCCCACCGCCGACGGTGCAATCATGATTTATGCTACCCACGACGAACTGGCAGCGGCAGTGGGTTCGGTGCGCGAAACCGTGACCAAAGTGGTCGGTGAACTGGCTCGAGAGGGCGTAATCAGCGCAGGCTACGGCAAAATCACCCTCAAAAATCCCGAAGCACTCAAAGTAATTGCTCAACAATAATACGTGTAATAATACTTGTAATAATACTTGAGCTTTTGAAATTGCAACCCCTCGAGCGCTTGAAAAAGTGTCCGCTCGAGCGGGTTTTTTTTGATGTTTTTTTAATGATCTCGAGATGCCCATTATCTTCGTCTTTCTAAATCGAACTAGCCTCGAGTGGGGTATCATCTTGATATACCTGTACTTGGTTTCGCCCACTATGTTTAGCAACATATAAAGACTCATCTGCTCTGTCAGTCCACCCTTCTAACCGATCTTTCAAGCGGGCTTTGGTGACACCAAAACGGGCAGTTAAACGCTCGAGGGAAGAAAAATTGATTTGCCATATGCTTTGCCGTATCTTTTCAGTACGTTCGGCAGGATACAGCAGTATGCATCAGCATTCATCAGCTTTAATTGATTATTCTGGTGAGGAGGTAGAACATGCGCCATCCACAACGCTTTGCCACTCGGATTTTACTGGCCCTCAGTCTATTTTATTTCTCTGCCGCCACCGCAGCTTCTGTCAACCCATTCGATGGTTCTGAATTGGGTTCAAATTATGCAACGTTTATTAGCCCCCTCGAGCGCGTGGTGGGGCCAGCGCGTAAAAAAGAGCGGTTTATCCCTCATGCCTACACTTTGGGAGAGCGCTTGGTACTGCTCAACGCTACCCATTTCGAGCCTGTAAACCCGCATTCCGCCGAGGATACTGCATGGCAATTGGCCCGAATTGTCACCACAGATCCCGAATATACGCGTCCCCTCGAGGCTGCGCTCAAAGACGCACAAAATGCTGCCGAAGGTTTGGCTCAGCAAATCAATGCCGAAAATACCGTGGCTTTTGGCATGATGTTTTTTGTCAGTTCGCTTTACAACGTTGCCAATACCGATAGCGATGTGCCAAATTTGGTGCAAATTGCCATGTGGAACCACTTTAACCGAGTATTGGGCAGTGAGTATTCTTTTCAAAAAATGGATGATTCCCAAAAACAGGCTCTTTATGACCGCCTATTGGCTTTGGGTTTGATGGTGCAAGTGGGGTATCAAACCTCCCTCGAGCGCCAAGACCTCGAGCGGGTACTCAATTTCAAAGGCTTTGCCAACGATCTCCTGACCGATGTTTTGGGTTTGTCTCAAGAAACGCCGCTCGAGGACTATCAATTGCCGTTTACCCTGAAGTGATCTCGAGTTTCTGATCTTGAGTTTCTAATTTTGAATTGGACTAAGCAAACTCGAGCGCTAGCTATTTTTATTTCCTAAACTGAGCTTTATGCGTATTGCCGTCGAATTGGTTCCCCGTACCCTCGAGCATCTCGAGTCTGAATTTGCCCTGATTGCCCAAAAGTTTAGCCAAGTGGATACCCTCAATATTCCCGATTTGATGCGTTACCCAATTCGCAGTTGGGATGCCTGTAGCCATTCCCGCCAAGCCTTGCCGCAGCTCAGCAGCATTCCACATTTCCGTGCCATCGACATCGACCCCAAAAAACCGCTGAGCATGGCACATAAACTGCTCGAGGCAGGAATTCGGGAAGTGATTGTGGTGACAGGTGATCCACCCAGCGATATGAGTCGTTCGGTGTACCCCACCAGTTGCATCGATGCCATCAAAAAATTTAAACGTGAGCTGCCACACTTGACTGTTTATGCTGCGCTAGACCCTTACCGCTCGAGCCTGCGAGACGAACTGGAGTACCTCGAGCGCAAACGGGAGGCGGGAGCCACGGGTTTTTTTACCCAACCCTATTTTGATCTGCGCTTGATGGATGTGTTCGCTGAAATGTTCGAGCGCTCGAGCTGTCACGACAGCCCCATTTTTTGGGGAGTCACTTCGGTAGTGGGCGAGCGTTCCAAATCCTACTGGGAAGCTCGCAACCGTGCCATTTTTCCGCGCCATTTCCAACCTACCCTCGAGTGGAACCGCGACTTCGCCCGCCAAGCCCTCGAGTGGGTACGCAGCCAAGACAGCAACATCTACTTCATGCCCATCAAAGTCAACCTCGAGAAGTATTTGGGTGGGATTTTGTAGAGTTAGAGTGTTTGTTAAGTTCCTTCCAGCTATGTTTTAGATATTCACGTTTTAGATATTACAATCACGCTCTTGACGAAAAACGGACAACGAAAAACGGTTAACTATTTTAGAACGAAAAATTCAAATCAAAATCAAAGGTCGGAGTGAGTTTATGAATCACACCCAGTTGGCGTAATTTCGCTAGCCCTACCCGCAAACCAAAACTGGGATATTCCAAATCTTGAATCATCTCGCCCACACTGCGCCCCGCCTCGATTTCGCGCTTTACCCCTTGCCAGAGCAAGGTTAGATCCGCCTCGAGCGGTATATTGTCATTTTTGACTGCAAAAATGGCGTATTCGTCGGGGATGCGAAGCCCCCCATTTTTGACCTCGAGACTCCAGCGCTCGAGCTGTTCTTTGAGGTCGCGGATTTGTAAACCGTGCAGTTTGCTGGGGCGGGGGTTATCGTCGGGGTAAAAGCGAAATTCGCCGCCCATTTCTCGCCCTGTTTCTTGATAAGCGTCCAACAAAAGCAGCGCCGCCAAATGCAGCGGAATCATTTTGCGTTTCAGTCGTAAGGCGGTCAGATAGTGGTTCTCGATAATCAAATCCCCTGAACCCAGCGTGCCGCCCAAGCGCAAAATACCACTGCGCCCCTCGAGAGAGGTCCACAGTTGCTCGAGGGCAGTTAAATTGAGGGGTTCCGAAGGGGCCATGAGTTTATCCTCGAGCATTGCTAAAACACAGATGATCCGTTTGTACTGAACGTACTGGTAAATATGTTACCCGATTTCGAGTGGATGACTTTTGTTGAGGCATGTGGGTTATGTGTGCCTCGAAAAACAGAGATCTAAACGAACACCTAAACAGCTACGGAAATGGATAGGAAAAATCCTCGAGGGAGATTGTAATATTTTTTGACTCACTCCATCGGTATACCATATCTTCGCTCGAGGTGTTTAGCTTGATTGTACTTTGATACTTTGCGGCAGTGTGCCTCGAGTGGGGATGGAGTAGAATGTTCGGGTCATGGACATGAAAAAAATGATGAAGCAGATGCAAAAGGCTCAAGAAGCTGCCTCCCAAGTTCAAGAGCGGCTCGAGGGTCTTAGCGTCACGGGTTCAGCCAGCGGACTGGTGGTAGTGGTTTTGAATGGTCAGGGAATGATTCAAAGCATCAAGCTCGATCCCAAAGCGGTGGATGCCGACGATATTGAAGCGCTCGAGGATTTATTGGTGGTGGCTCTGCGCGACGCACAAGTCAAAGCCAACGCACTCCAACAACAAGAAACCCAAAAGAGCATGGGCTTTTTGGGTGGGATGTTTTGAGGTTTAGCCAGTGAGGTTTAGCCAGTGAAATACCCCTCGAGCCTGATTCAGCTCATTCGAGAGCTGTCCCGTTTGCCAGGTATTGGCCCCAAATCGGCCCAAAAAATGGCTTTTCATTTGTTTGAACAACCCCTCGAGGACATTGAGCGGTTGGCAAAAGTGTTGCTGGCAGCCAAAAAAGAGCTTCACCTGTGTCCGCGATGCTACAATGTCACAGATCGCCCGATGTGTGATGTATGTACCGATTTGAGCCGCATTCAAAGCCAAATTTGTGTGGTGGAGTCACCATCCGATGTGATCGCCATCGAGCGAAGTGGCGAATTTCGGGGTTTATATCATGTTTTACACGGATCAATCAGCCCCATGCAAGGGATCGGCCCCGAACAACTGCATATTAAAGGGTTGCTCGAGCGTCTAAGTGGTGCCACCAGCGACCAAGAAGTGATCTTAGCAACCGGAACCACGGTGGAAGGGGATGCCACCAGCCTCTATATTCAGCGTTTACTGGCCCCTTTGGGGGTGCAGGTTTCCCGAATCGCCTACGGTTTGCCCGTAGGTGGGGCGCTCGAGTTTGCCGACGAAGTGACCTTGAGCCGTGCGATGGCGGGTCGTCAAAAAATGGTGTGAATATCTGATCTCGAATATCTGGTTTTGAATATCTGGTTTTGAATATCCGAATCAAAATGAGCTTGAACAAATCGGTTTGAATAAATCAGCCCGAACACCGAACAGTTGGCCTGAATTCGGTTACACTGAATCAAGGTTTTGTGAATATTAGTTTTTACACCAACGCTTTAATCCAAGCACTTTAACCTAAGCGCTGGGGCGTTCGATCCAACACATCACCGTTGGTTCAGGGAGCAGGCATGGAAGACATTCTGAAAAGGTTAGTTACCGAAGTGGAAGGAGCAATGGGTTCCGCTGTGGGCGGTATCGACGGCCTGTTGATTGAGCAATATACCGCAGGCGACGACCTGAGCAACACGGTTGCAGAACATGCCAATCTTCTACGCAATGCCCGTTTTGCCTATACCGAAACCCTCGAGACGGGTGAATTGCACGAAATGATGGTGGCTACAGACCGTTTGGTAGGCTATACCCACCCGATTGGCAGCGAATATTTTGTGGTGCTGCTGCTGGATCCCGTCTGTAATTTGGGCAAAGCACGGTTGCGCTCGAGCGATGCGGCTGCTGCATTGCGGGAGATGATTGGCATATGAGAGATGGCCTGGTTCGCATTGCCGCTTTGCCCGGTGTGGTTTGTGCGGTCATTGCTTGCGAGGACGGATTGGTCTTTGATGCGGTGGGTTCGGGAGAAGTTTCCCCCGAGTCTTTGGCTGCCGAAGTTACCGCAACCACCCTCGCCATTAAAGGGATGACCACCCCCTTGAGCAGTCAAGAAGTACACCGTTTTCAATTTGCTACCGACAAATATGAAATCTCTGCACTGTTTGTGGGGCGATTGCTGCTTTTGGCGGTTGCTCAAACTGGAACCGTACTGCGAACCGTGCAAATCGAACTGGCTAAAGTGGCTACCGAGCTTGCTCAAGAAGAGGCGAAATCATGGACGTAAACGATATTCTCAAGGATGTGGCAGGCATCAAGGGCATCGCGGCAGTGGCCTTGGTCAGCGGAGAAGGTTTTGTGGTCGATAGTGTGGTCAACGATGGTTATAGTGTCGATCTGGACTTTTTGGGCGGGGTAGTTAGCTCGGCAACCCAAACGGGCCAAGGTATCATCGACGTTTTGGGGCGCGGTAAGCTGGCCCACATCATGCTCGAGTTCGATGAAGGTCCTCTGCTGATGTCCTCTATCGATGCCTTCACTCTGGTTTCCGCTTTGGATTCGGCGCAAAACCTCGGACGGGTGCGCTTTCAGTTGAAGAAACACCTCACCCAACTCTCGAGCGCCCTAAAAGCCTAAAACCACACTACCTCGAGCAATATTTTGCGCGATACCCTTAAACCGAGATATATCTCGGTTTTTTATGTTGGGTGAGGCGGTTGCGGAATCTCACCGTCTTAATTTTTACCGTCTTAATTTTTACCGTCTTAATTTTTACCGTCTTAATTTTTACCGTCTTAATTTTTACCGTCTTAATTTTTACCGTCTTTTGTCGTCTCGAGCGGGATATTTCTTATATCTGCCAAATGGATTACCCACTGCTAGGCCATCTTGCCGATGCGAACTCAGATGGAGGTGTTGACAAAGCAAAAGATGCAGAGTACACTCTTCTTCGCCTCGAGGGAAACCAAAAGGCCAAGCGAAAGAAAAGAGACGTATCATAACGGCTCGAGCTGCATGACAACAGAAGATTCTTAGTATTGATAAATGGTCT
>JANYFS010000158.1 GCA_025359705.1 Deinococcales bacterium
GAGTTACGGACTAAGCTACATGCAACCCGTTCTGCAATTTGGATACAGCAAATACCTGCAATGGGACACGATTCTTAAGCTTTTGTAAGGTACTGAACAAAAAGACAGCTTATTTTATGGTATACATCTGATTATTTACCTGCTTAGTATTATGATGACCATTATTTATGTTCCTGTTTTAATTGTGTATATAATGTATGGGATGTTTTCCTAAATGTACATCTATTGTCCCATCCCCCCTCGAGCCTGTCCATTCAAAGATCGCTTCCAACCCGCTCGAGGGCATAGAATATTTCCATGAAAGTCCCCATCAAAGCCCTTCTGATCGATTATGGCAGTGGAAATATCCGCAGTGCAGCAAAGGCGCTCGAGCGTGCGGGTTTTGAGGTATTGGTCTCGAGCGATCCCGCACAGGTGGCGGCGGCGGACGCACTGGTGATTCCAGGCCAAGGGCATTTTCGGCAGGTGATGGAGCATTTTGATGCTTCGGGTTTTCGGGAGCCGCTGCTGGAGGCGACCCAACGGGGCGTGCCACTGCTGGGCATTTGTGTAGGAATGCAGATGCTCTTTGATTCCTCGAGCGAAGCCCCAGGTTTGGCGGGGCTGGGCCTGCTGGGTGGACACCTCGAGCGTTTTGAAACGGGCCAAAACCCCGTGCCACAAATGCAGTGGAATACCCTCGAGCCAGTGGGGGATAGCCCGATGATGCTGGATTTGCCCTGCAATCCCTTTGCCTATTTTGTGCATAGCTACTATGTTTCGCTGGATTCCGAGATCGATTCGGGGGCGATTACCGATTATGGTTTGCCCTTCTGGAGCGTGGTTTCCAAGGGAAATATTCATGGAACCCAGTTTCACCCCGAAAAAAGCCAAGCGATTGGCCTGAAAATGCTGGAGAATTTTAGACGCTTTGCTGAAAAGAATTAGCTCGAGCGGGTGCAGCACTTTTGCAGGCTCGAGAAGGAAGGGTGAAGGAATGGTATAGCTTCCAAAAGGCTATACTGTTGCAAATTCAGGTATGTTCAAACAAAACACCAAAGGAGACTAGCAATTATGTCCGATATGTCCGATATGACGGGGTTAGTTGATCAAGCAGAACTGTATCGGGTGATCGAGGGTAGGCACTTTGACCCATTTAAGGTGCTGGGATTGCATCCGCTCGAGGGTGGGCGGGCAGTGATTCGGGCTTGGATGCCCGATGTCAAAGAGGCTGAAATTATCATGCTTTCGGGCCAGCATTACCCCATGCAGCGAACCCTCGAGCAAGGTTTGTTTGAAGTGACCGTGGGCGGCGAAGATTTTAGCCAACATTATCAAATTCGCATGGTTTTTCACGATGGCAACGAACTCACCTGCTATGATCCCTACAATTTTTTACCGGTCCTCAGCGATTTCGATTTGGATTTGCACAGCAAAGGTGACCACCACCACAGCTTCGAGAAACTGGGTTCGCATGTCATAACCCTGGACGGGATTTCGGGGGTGCAGTTTGCAGTGTGGGCACCCAACGCCGAGCGGGTCAGTGTGGTGGGCAACTTTAACGGCTGGAACGGCTTGCGTTATCCGATGCGAAGCAGGGGCGGTTCGGGAATTTGGGAACTGTTTATCCCCGAATTGGGCCAAGGCGAATATTACAAATACGAAATTCGCGGGCGTTATGGGCAAATCCTTAAAAAGTCCGATCCATATGGGCATTACATGGAAATGCGCCCTGGAACTGCCTCGATTGTTTGGGATGTAGACGATTACGCCTGGGACGATGCCGCTTGGCTCGAGCAGCGTAAAGAGGACAACCGCAAAGAACCCATCTCGATCTACGAGGTGCATTTGGGTTCTTGGGTGCGGACTGGCCCCGACGGGGATCAGTTTCTAAATTACCGCGAATTGGCCCACCGTATCGCCGATCATGCTTTGCTGGGGGGCTTCACCCATGTGGAGCTGTTGCCCGTTAGCGAACACCCCTTCGATGGCTCGTGGGGCTATCAGGTGATTGGATATTTTGCTCCTACCGCACGGCACGGCACCCCTCAAGATTTCATGTATTTTGTGGACTACATGCACCAAAAAGGTTTGGGGGTATTGGTGGACTGGGTTCCGGGGCATTTCCCTAAAGATTCCACTGGTCTCGCCTCCTTCGATGGCGGGCCACTCTATGAATACAGCGACCCGCGTAAAGGTGAGCATCAGGATTGGGGAACCCTGATTTTTGATTATGGGCGCAACGAAGTGGTCAACTTTTTGGTGTCTTCGGCGCTGTTTTGGTGCGAAAAATACCATATCGACGGGCTGCGGGTGGACGCGGTGGCCTCGATGC
>JANYFS010000160.1 GCA_025359705.1 Deinococcales bacterium
TATGATTCGCATGATGGACTTAGTTTAAGGCTTGGCGAGCGCGAGACCGCTACTCAGTGACTTGTTAGTGTTACGCTCAGTTCCAGCGTCCCCCACCCTTCTTGGCGGTTTCTGGTTCGGGTGCGGCGTACATTTCCTCGGCCCTCGAGAGTTTTTTGCGACCATATAGCCCCTCGAGGATGAATTCGGCAGCGGCGAGTTGTTGGGCGAGGCTGGGTTGCACCTGCGCGCTTGCCAGTAGGTCGGTAGCGGCTTCGACCAGTTGTGGAACGCGGCGCATGGCCTGCACAATTTCGGCAGCACCCCCTTCTTGGATCACCCGAAAGACATTGCCCTGATCAAACCACTTCTCGAGGCGTTCGGTGTCTGCCACCACACGGCGAGCGTAAACCACGCCTGCTGCTTTGCGAAGCAGTTCTTTGGCGACCACATCAGCCCCTTTCAGTTCCCCTTCGTATTCCAGCTCGAGCTTACCGGTGATGGCGGGCAGGCTTTGATACAAATCCTGAATTCGCAAAATCCCTTCGCTACCGTGCATCAGGGCGCGGCGCTCGGCACTGGCACAAGACAATTCCATCAGCGAAATGGGCAGGCGCTGCGAAACCCCGCTCATCTTGTCCACTCGAGCGTCTTCGCGGGCCTGAAACGCCACTTCCTCGATCAATTCCGCCATGTAGGGCGGCACCACAATGCTGTCGGGATGAAAGCTCTCTTGACGGGTGATCTCCATGCCTTCTTCCACGGTTTTGGGATAGTGGGTGCGAATTTCGCTGCCAATGCGGTCTTTGAGCGGGGTGACAATTTTACCTCGAGCGGTGTAATCCTCGGGGTTGGCGCTGAACACCAGCATCACATCCAGCTCGAGCCGAATGGGGTAGCCCTTAATTTGAATGTCGCCTTCTTGCAAAATATTAAACAGCGCCACCTGCACCTTGGGCGACAAATCGGCAATTTCGTTGACCGCAAAAATCCCACGGTTGGCTCGGGGCAACAAACCAAAGTGCATACTGCGAACATCACCCAAACTGGTTCCCAAACGGGCCGCCTTGATCGGGTCCACGTCGCCAATCAAATCCGCCACGGTGACATCGGGGGTTGCCAGTTTTTCTACATAGCGGTCACTGTTTTTGACCCACTCGAGCGGGGTTTCTAAGCCGTGCAGCTCGAGCAGAATTTTACCTTGAGCGGTGATCGGGTTGAGCGGATCATCATGCACTTCGGCACCTGCAATTACAGGAATATATTCGTTGAGCAGCGAGGTAATCGCCCGCAAAATGCGGCTTTTGGCCTGCCCACGCAAGCCCAGCAAAATAAAATGCTGTTTTGCCAACAAAGCCCCGACCAGTTGCGGAATCACCGTATCATCGAAGCCCACGATACCTGGGAACAGGGTTTCGCCGCTTTTCAATTTGCGAATTAAATTATGGCGAATTTCGTCTTGCACCTTGAGGCTTTGACCGTCAAAAGGTTTGCGACCCGCATATTCGGGCAGCTCGAGCAGGGCTTTGAGGGTGTGAATAGAGCTATAAGCAGCGCGAGTATCGGACATAGCTCAAATTACCACCCAAACCGCCTTGCAATTGTGTGAGGTGCTGGGGTCGCTCGAGCTGTGTTCTATACTCTTTTTTGTGTTGCGTTACCTAGACATCCGTGATGAACTCGAGCGCAGCCTCGAGCCACTCGAGCTTTTTGTACAAGGTCAAAGTATGGTCTGGACTTTGGCTCAGCTCGAGAACGGAGATAATCCACCGCTCGAGCCAAAGCAAGCCCTTATGGTGATTTGTAATTTGGGTTTGCAAAGCAAACTGGCAGCCTACTATCTGCAAGCCGAGGGTTACGCCACTACTTCGCTGGCGGGTGGGATTGCACGGCTACGCCAAGAGCGTGAAAACCATTTTGTATTGGATCTTTTGGTTTTTCCCCATGCACTCGAGGTTGTTTTGCAACAGGCTCGAGCAGTCCGTCAATTTTCCTACCAAGCGGGAAAACTCGAGGTGCGGGGCATGATTTCTAGGCTCGAGTTGGAGGCTTTGCTTGAGCGGGAAAAACGCTAGATTATGGCTCAAGCAGGTGAATTTTACCAACTTTCCCAGCGACCTTGGCTCGAGCAGGTGGGAGAATGCGATATATTCTAAAATGCTGTATATTCTAAGTGCAAAAATGAATAAAAATACTAAAAATATTCCACAATCCCCTCGAGTCATGCCATACAACTGACAAAAATATGTATAATTATTTTCTGATGACTTCCGAACCTACCCTAACAGAGCATTCCCCCATTTTGACGGGCAAAAACTTTTTAGGCAGCCTCGACCTGACCCCCCAAAGCTACCGCAAGGTGATGGACACGGCCCACGCCATGAAGCGCAGCGAGTTTCGCGGCCTCAAACCGCTCGAGGGGCAAACCCTTGCCATGATCTTCGAGAAGGCTTCGTTGCGTACCCGTACCACGTTTGATGTGGCAATGTATCAGCTTGGGGGTCACTCGATCACCTTGAGCAATGCCGAAATTGGTTTGGGGGTGCGGGAGCGGGTTTCGGATGTGGCTAAAAACCTCGAGCGCTGGGTAGACGGCATTATGGCGCGGGTCTATTTGCAAACCACCTTGCTCGAGCTGGCCCAACATTGCCGTGTTCCCGTGATCAACGGGCTTTCGGATAGTTTGCACCCCGTGCAACTTTTGGCGGATTATCAAACCCTCGAGGAGCGTTTTGGTAATCCCAGCGGCCTAAAAATCACGTATTTGGGTGACGGCAACAACATGGCAAACAGCCACATCGAAATGTCGGTGCTGACCGGTTCGGACGTGACCATTTGCACCCCCGTGGGCTACGAACCCAACGGCGGGATTTTGCTCAATGCACTGGCAGCAGGAGCCAAGATCAAACTGACCCACAGCATCGACGAGGCGCTGAGCGGCTGCCAGGTCTTATATACCGATGTCTGGATTTCGATGGGCCAAGAGGCCGAAGCCGAGCGCAAACGCCGCGCTTTTGCAGGGTATTGCGTGACCCCCCAGATGCTCGAGCGGATTTTACCCGACGGTATTTTTTTGCACTGCCTGCCCGCGCACTACGGCGAGGAAACCGTACCAGAAGCCACCGAACACCCTAAAAGTGCAGTCTTTGACCAAGCCGAAAATCGCTTACACGCCCAAAAAGCTTTGCTTTATCATTTGATGGCGGGCCAGACTGCACGGTGGTAAAACGCTGGTAAAACGGTGATAAAATAAACCGATATGAAATTCAAGTTGAATTTGAGAACAAAAATCTGTACAGGATTGGTATTTCTGGCTTTGGAGGGCGGTTTTTTGAGTCATGCAATGGCGGCAACTTTCACCGAATCGGTACCAAGTGGCAAGTGGATTCCCACCGAAACCACAGGGCTTTACCGCTGGACGCTCGAGTCTGTACCCATTCCCCTCGAGACTGCTTTTGATCTGCTGATCCCTTCTTGGGAAGCAAAAACTCTGCCCAATAGCTGGATTTCGCTCGAGGTACGGGTCAAAATGGGCGACCATTGGAGTAAATATTATTCTTTTGGTATATGGAGAAATCTTCAAACGGCCCAAAACCTTGAGGCTAAAAATGCCAGTCTGGACGGGCAAAAAGATGTTGATGGCAAGGTTTCTACCGATACCCTCACCCTCGAGCGACCCGCAACCACGCTGCAATACCGAGTGAAGGGTTATTCGGGCAAAAATGCCCCTCCCAAAGTGACTTGGTTGGGATTTACTACCGATGTGCAGCAGCAGAGCAAGCAAGATAAAGGTGTCTCTGATCAAAAGGTTTGGGGAACCATCCTCGAGGTTCCAGAGCGCTCCCAAATGGTTTTTAAAGAGGGTGAAGGTTGGTGTTCGCCCACGTCCACTAGCATGGTTTTGGCCTACTACGGAGTAAATAAAAGCGTACCAGAAGTCGCCAAAGGGGTTTTTGATGCCACGTATGGCGGAACAGGAAATTGGGCCTTTAATGTGGCCTACGCCTCGAGCTTGGGGTTTCGCTCGCATGTGGCCCGACTCTCGAGCATGGTGGAGCTTGAGCGCCTGATTGCAGCGGGGCAACCCGTCCCAATCAGTGTAGCTTGGAAAAAAGGTGAATTGACTGGGGCGGCGGTTCCCTCGAGTGCGGGGCATTTGATGGTGGTGGTGGGTTTTGATCAACAGGGCAATGTAGTAGTCAATGATCCCGCAGGTAAAACCGATCATCTGGTGCGCCGTACCTATGATCGAGGTCAGCTCGAGGGCATTTGGTTGGGACATTCGGGCGGAGTGGCCTATATTATTTCTAAAGAGAAGTCTTAATTTGAGCATAGGAAATTTCTATATTTTTAAATTCATAAATTAATTAAACCCGAATTAGAAATCATCCAAGCAATCATCCAAGCAATCATCCAAGTAATGGGTTATCGGGGTGGTCAACTGTTTCGGCCCCTCTCGAGCGCCCAATCTGTCAAGAAAAGGAATTACCCACTCAAAACGAATCCTACACAACCATTTATCCGCTCATTTTCTGATAGAATAATGTGAAATGAGAAAAGTCTGGTTGCTCAGCTCGAGTCTGCTTTGTGCGGCTTTGATGTGGTCGTGTGCGACACCCTCGCCCTCTTCTGAACCAGTGGGTACGAATGCTGGAACCGTACTGAACCCCAATCCTGCGGATACAAAACCTGTAAT
>JANYFS010000173.1 GCA_025359705.1 Deinococcales bacterium
ACGGGGTCCAAAATCTCGAGGGATTGGGTGCGCTCGAGGGGCATTGTGATGATGCGTTTGGAATCGGGCTGATACAAACTCAAAATGGCCCGCTCGAGGGGATTGCTGCTCTCCAAGTCCACCCCAATCACCACCCCCTCGAGGGTCTATTGGTTCGTGTGTACCCGCACATTGCGCCCGCGCAAAGTGGTCAGACTATCGGTCAGGGTGTTGGTATTGGAAAGGATCAGGCTCGAGCGGTGTACCTTTTTATTACGGTCGGGTGGAGTTTCAAACTCGAGGCCCAAAACCTGCCCAAGCGAATCGATCACCACCAAACTTTTCAAAATGTCATCCATAGCAGGGCGCGGAAACTCGAGGCGCAATTGGGTGCCAGATAGATTTCCACGTCGCTCAAAAAAACCAAGGCCGTGTTTATAAAGGGTCACACGCTTAATGGGTAGGGTCATGGTTTAGTTTAACCTCAATTCGCCCGTTAAGCCATTTGCCCGTTAAGCCATTTCGCTTATTTGTTCTAAGCCAAACCATCACACTTCATTCTATTTTCACCCTTTATACTCGAGGTCGAGACCATAGCGAGGAAAACACTCATGATTCATGTGCAAGATTTACAAAAACACTACACCGTTTCCGAAAAAGAAGCGGGCTTTCTGGGCAGCCTGCGGGCTTTTGTACGGCCCAAAACCAAAGTGGTCAAGGCGGTGGACGGGGTTTCTTTTGATATTGCCGCAGGCGAACGGGTGGGCTTTTTGGGCGCAAACGGCGCGGGCAAAACCACCACCCTAAAAATGCTTTCGGGCTTGCTGCACCCCACGGGTGGCAGCGTGCAGGTGGCGGGTTTCACCCCGTTTCAACGCAAAACCGACTTTCTGAAAAAAATCACTTTGGTGATGGGCCAAAAGCAACAACTGATCTGGGATTTGCCCGCCCAGGATAGCTTTTTAGTCAATCAAGCCATTTTTGAAATCGGCGACCTCGAGTTTAAAGCCACCCTAAAAGAATTTACCGAAATCCTCGAGCTGGATGGGATTCTAAAAAAGCAAGTCCGCAAGCTCAGTTTGGGTGAGCGGATGAAATGCGAACTGGCAGCCGCCCTGCTGCACCGCCCCAAGGTGCTTTTTTTGGATGAACCCACCATCGGGCTGGATGTGAATATGCAGGTTCGCATTCGGGAATTTATTGCGGAATACAACCGCCGCTTCGAGGCCACCGTGATTTTGACCAGCCACTACATGGCGGATGTCACCGCGCTGTGTGAGCGGATTATTGTGGTGGAAAAGGGCCAGATTGTGCTGGACGGCGGCATCGATTCGCTGATGCAGCGGGCGCAAAACAAAATCATCAAGCTCGAGTTTTCACACCTGATCCCCCGCGCCCAGCTCGAGCGGTATGGCACGGTGCAAGAGTTAGACGGCTTAAGCGCCCAAATCCTGATTCCTCGGGCGCAAGCCAGCCAAGTGGCCTCGAGGTTGTTGGGAGAATTGCCCATTGCCGATGTGACCATCGAAGATCCACCCATCGAATCGATTATTGGCGAGATTATGTCGGAGGCAAGAGTGAATCAACAGAATCAAAGAATTGATCTCGAGATGATGGAGGCCAAACCATGACCCTTCAAACACCCCTCGAGCCTAAACCAGATAAGATGTCCCGCTCGAGCCTGATCTGGCGCAAGTTCAAAGTGCTGTTTCAAGTTTGGCTGGCCCATATGACCGCCTACCGTGGCGAAATCATCATTTGGATGCTGGTGGGCATGGTTCCGCTGATCATGATGGGGGTGTGGATTGGCAAAGCCCAAGCCAACGGCGGCAGTCAGGGCGGGTTCGACTCGGCAGATTTTGCGGCTTACTTTATTGGCACTTGGCTTGCTAACCAAATGACTGTGGTGTGGATCGTCTGGGAAATGGATTTTCAGATTCGCCAAGGCACCTTGTCCAGCAAATTGCTGCGCCCAATTCACCCGATTTGGGAATTTTTTGCATCGCATGTCACCGAGCGTTTTGTGCGTTTCCCCCCCGTTTTTGCCCTGATTGGCGTGGCTTGGTGGCTGGCTCCCAAAGGCACGGTACTGACTCCAGACCTTACCCATTTTCTGCTGTTTTTGCTGAGCATCACTTTAGCTTTTTTGATTCGCTTTACCCTATCCAGCATCTTTGGAACCCTGAGTTTTTGGACCGAAAGCAGCACCGCCTTAGACGAACTGTATTACGTACTCGCCATCTTTTTATCGGGAACCTTTGCCCCCCTCGAGTTTTTTCCTAAAGTGGTGCAGGATGTGGTGCAGTACACTCCTTTTCCCTACATCATCTCGTATCCTGTGCAGATTCTAACGGGCAAACTCCCCGACTCGAGACTGCTCGAGGTATTGGGTTTGCAGTGCCTGTGGGTACTGGCTTTTGGGGTTTTGGCAGCGTGGCTTTGGAAAATTGGCATTAAAAAATATGGAGCTGTGGGTGCATGAACAAACATCTCAAAATCCTAAAAATCTTCGCAGGCTCGAGTGTTTCGGCGCAGATGGAATACCGTGCCAACTTTATCGTACAAATGATCAGCTCGCTGGTGGCCTTTGTGGGCGCACTTTTGGGGCTTTCGGTGCTGTTTGGCGACGATGCAGGGCTGGGTGGCTGGTCGCTACTCGAGGCACAAGTTTTGGTGGGGGTGTTTTTGCTGCTCGAGGGGCTAACCGAGGTTTTGGTTTATCCCAACGTTCGCAAAATCGCCGAAATGGTTCGCACAGGCACGATGGATTTCACCTTGCTCAAACCGATTGACTCGCAATTTAGCGTCTCGAGCCGCAATGTCAATGTGTTTGCCTTTCCTAATGTGCTGCTGGGCTTTGGCTTGATGGTCTATGCCCTAATCAAATTGGGAAACGTGTCTTGGACAGGGATTTTACTCTCGATCCCTATGCTGCTTTCGGCCCTCACCATCATCTACTGCATCTGTTTTATTCTGATCACCACTGCCTTTTGGTTTGTAAAAGTGGAAAATATCATCGAGCTGTTCTGGGGCTTTTTTCGGGCGGGGCAATTTCCCATCACCGCCTTTCCTGCGGGTGGAGCGCGAATTTTGTTTACCTACATCGTGCCGATTGCCTTCATCACCACCGTTCCTGCCCAAGCCCTGATCGGCAAAATCTCGCTCGAGTCGGTGTTGGCTTCGCTGGGTATCGCCTCTGTGCTGTTTGTGGCCTCGAGGCTGTTTTGGAAATTCGCGCTAAAGAGCTATACCAGCGCCAGTTCTTGAGTGTGGCTCGAGCGGGATATGAAAAAGGAGCGCAATTTCAGCGCTCCTTTTCTACCCTCTTACCCTCTTACCCTCTCAAATCACCTCGAGGCCAACAACTTCGCACCCTCGAGTACCCCATACACCAGCGAAGGCGCAATCCCCAAAACCAAAACTCCAGCCACACTCAGAGCCACGGTCAGGCCGCTGAAGGGTTTGGATTCGTACAGCGCAAGGGTGGCCTTTTCGCTGGGCATAAACATCAGCATGGCGGGGCGCAGATAGTAAACCAAAGCAAACATGCTCGAGACGATGGCAATCAGGGTCACAGCCACATACCCGCTCGAGAAGGCTGCACTGAACATGCTGTACTTACCAATAAACCCGACCAAAGGCGGCAGACCCGCCAGACTTGCCAAAAACAGGCCCATTGCCACCGCGTACAGCGGGCGGCGGTAGTACAAGCCGCGCAAATCCTCGAGGGTGACTCCGCGATCATCTTTTTGAATGGCTCCCAAAAAGGCGAAGGCTCCCGCGTTCATCAGGGTGTAGGACAGCAAATAAAAAGCTAAGGCGCTTCCCGCTTTGTCGGGGGTTGCCAGCAGGCCCAAGGCCAAATAGCCGCTGTGGGCGATGGCGGAATAGGCCAGCATTCGTTTGATTTCGTTTTGGCGAATGGCAGCCATATTTCCCAAAATCACGGTCAGAATGATGATGGCTTGGGCGGGAATTTGCCAGCCACTGTTACCCGCGAAGGCTTCGGCAAAGATCCGCACAAAACCCGCGAAAGCGGCAGTTTTGATCACCACACTCATAAACAGCGTGACCAAAGTGGGCGAGCCGCTGTAGACATCAGGGGTCCACTGGTGAAAAGGAGCCATCCCCACCTTGAAGGAAAACCCCGCCAGCATCAACAAAGCGCCCATCACCAAGATGGTGCTATTGGCAAAATTGGGCTGGGCCACCGCTGCGGCAATGCCTGCCAAATCGAAATGCCCTGTGGCCCCGAAAGTCATGGCGATGCCGTAGATCAAAATGGCACTGCCAATCGAACCTAGCAAGAAATATTTGGTTCCCGCTTCTTCGGAGCGTTTGGATTCTTGGAAGGTTGCCAAAATGTAGGTGGCAAGGCTCATCACCTCCACCCCAATCAGCAGGGTGATCAGGTCGCCCGAAAAGGCAATCAGCAGGCAGCCCGTGACTCCGTAATGCAAAATGGCATCGAATTCGGGGAAGTTTAGCCGCGCTTTGGGGGCGCTGTCCAAACTGGCAATCAGGGTCAGAATCGCCCCGATGATGATCACGCTCGAGAAGGCCAGTGCATAGTTATCGGCCCGCAACATGCCGCCAAAGGCGCTGGTGTTTTCGTTCCATA